>CAKZNY010000213.1 GCA_937132145.1 uncultured Paracoccaceae bacterium
GATCAGCCCTATGGTAAACCCCAGAGGTAAATACCCCGAAGCCGAGCTGCGTAATTCCGCGAAATCCACATCCAGCATCATCACGACGAACAGGAACAGCACCATCACCGCGCCGACATAGACAATCAACATCAGCATGGCGATGAACTCCGCCCCCATCAGCACGAACAGGGCGGCGGCCGAGAAGAACGTCAAAATCAACCACAAAACCGAGTGCACCGGATTGCGCGAAAGCACCACTAATATCGCGGACGCCACAGCGGTGAACGCAAACAAGTAAAATGACAAGGTCACTATGACCATAATCTGTCCCTTCTTTCTTCCCGCTTTATGCGGCGTTATTTGCCTTAACGGTAAGGCGCATCCAGTTCGATATTACGTGCAATCTCGGCTTCCCAGCGGTCGCCGTTGGCCAGCAGTTTTTCTTTGTTGTAGAAAAGCTCTTCGCGGGTTTCCGTCGCATATTCAAAATTCGGGCCTTCAACGATGGCATCCACAGGGCAGGCTTCTTGGCACAGGCCGCAGTAGATGCATTTCGTCATATCGATGTCGTAGCGCGTTGTGCGCCGCGAGCCATCTTCGCGCGGTTCCGCATCAATCGTGATCGCCTGCGCCGGGCAAATCGCCTCGCATAATTTACACGCAATGCAGCGTTCTTCGCCGTTGGGATAGCGCCGCAGCGCGTGTTCACCACGGAAACGCGGGCTAAGCGGGCCTTTTTCATGCGGGTAGTTGATGGTCACTTTGGGCCGGAAGAAATACTTCATCCCCAGCGCAAAGCCACTCAGAAAATCCTTTAGCAGGAAATTATTAATAACACGTTTTAGAGTTACAGCCATAGTCTTAACCCCCCACTGCCCAGCGGGCATAACCCGGGACACCATATTGCGCGAGCGCAGCTACAATAACGACCCAGCCCAGCGACATTGGCAGGAATACCTTCCAGCCAAGGCGCATAAGTTGGTCATAACGGAACCGTGGAACCAGCGCCTTCACCATCGAGAACAGGAAGAAGAAGACCAGCATTTTGCCGATGAACCACAGAATACCATCCGGCAGACCCGGAATTGGCGACAGCCAACCACCGAAGAACAGGATGGTCATCATGGCGGTCATGAAGACCAGCGACATCAGTTCGCCGATCATATACAACAAGAACGGAGTGGATGAATACTCCACCTGATAGCCCGCCACCAGTTCGGACTCAGCCTCGGGCAGATCGAACGGTGGGCGGTTTGTTTCAGCCAGTGCTGATACGAAAAACAGCCAGACCATCGGGAAATGTGGCAACCAGTACCAGCTTAGGAAGCCATAGTTACCATCTTGTGCGCGCACAATATCGGTCAGGTTCAGTGACCCCGTCGAGATTAGAATTCCGACGATAATCAGACCAATCGAGACCTCGTAAGAAATCATCTGCGCAGCCGATCGCAACGCCCCAAGAAACGCGTATTTGGAATTCGAGGCCCAGCCACCCATGATCACGCCATACACCTCGAACGAGGAAATCGCGAAGATATAGAGGATGCCGACGTTGATGTTCGAAACCACCCAGCCCTCGTTGAACGGAATAACCGCCCAGACGACGACGGCCATGACGAAGGTAACCATCGGCGCCATGAAAAAGACGATTTTGTCAGCGCCCGAAGGTATAATCACTTCTTTGGCGATGTATTTGATGAAATCCGCGAAGGATTGCAGTACCCCGAACGGCCCCACCATGTTGGGACCTTTGCGCATTTGCACCGCCGCCCAGATTTTGCGGTCGCCGTACATCAGGAACGCCAGTGCGACCAGGATCAGGACCACAACCAATAACACTTGGCCAACAATAACCAGAAATGTCCCGAAGTAGAGGCCGAATGTATTGATCATAAATTCCATGCCGTTACTCCGCCGCCATTGGTTTTGGGCTTGCAGCCAGTTGTGCCATCTCTGCCATCACGCTCGATGCGCGGGCAATCGGGTTGGTCTGGTAGAAGTCGGTAACCGCATTGGTGAACACGCCCGAACCCAGTTTTTTAGGCTTTGCCGCTTTCCATGCATTCTCGGGAACTTCGTCAATCGCCGCCAGATGCGGGAAGTCCTTGAACATCGCGGCTCGCAACTCGTTTAGCGAATTATATGGCAACGCCTCGCCCAACTCGGCTGACAGCGCCCGAAGGATTGCCCAGTTTTCCCGCGCATCGCCCGGCGCAAAACCAGCACGCTCCGCCATCTGTGGACGGCCTTCAGTGTTAACAAAAATACCGGATTCTTCGGTGTAGGCCGCGCCCGGCAAAATCACATCAGCGCGATGCGCGCCGCGATCCCCGTGGGAGCCTTGGTAAATCACGAACGGGCCTGCATCAATGTCCAGCTCATCCGCGCCAAGATTGTAAATCACCTCGGCCTTGTCGAGCGCGTTTACCATGCCGCCCTCGGTCGTAAATCCAATGTCCATCCCGCCAACACGCGCCGCGGCGGTGTGTAAAACCATGAACTTGGAATTAGTGTTCTCGACCATCTTTTTCGCCGCTTCAAGAACTGCCTCGCCGTCTTTACCCGTCAAAGCGCCCTGCCCGATGATCACAATCGTGTTCATGTCTTTGGCCGCGTGGACCTCTTTATCGGCCAGCATTTGCAACGCAGAACGGTCGTCGCCGATGTAGGCGTACTCATACGTCAGATCGACCTTCTCACCGACCAAACCAATCACCGCGCCGTTCAGCCAAGCCTTGCGAATGCGCGCATTCAGAACCGGAGATTCGTTCCGTGGATTGGTGCCGATCAACTGGATCATCTGCGCATTATCAATGTCTTCAATCGTCGCCGTGCCGACATAGCCGCCACGATCCCCGATCGGCAGGTACGCGCCGTCAACGCGGCACTCCACATTACCGTTTATCATGGCTTTCAGGGCATACATCGCCTCAACCGAGACTAGATCGCCAGCAATCGCCGCGATTTTTTTGCCTTCGCAGGCCGTTTTAATCGCGCTAAATGCCTCGGCCCAAGTCGCAGGCGCCAGCTTGCCATCCACACGCACGTAAGGCGTATCAAGACGCTGGCGGCGCAAGCCGTCCCAGATGAAACGGGTCTTGTCGGAAATCCATTCTTCGTTCACGCCGTCATGGTTGCGCGGCACGATCCGCATAACTTCGCGGCCTTTGGTGTCAACGCGGATGTTCGATCCAAGCGCGTCCATCACGTCGATTGTCTCGGTTTTCTTCAACTCCCAAGGACGGGCGGAAAACGCGTAAGGCTTCGAGGTCAGCGCGCCGACCGGACAAAGATCAATGATATTGCCCTGAAGATTACTGTCGAGCGTGCCGTTCAAATACGTCACAATCTCGGCATCTTCACCGCGCCCCGTTTGGCCCATCACGGTGATACCGGCAATTTCCGAGGTGAACCGCACGCAGCGCGTACAGGAAATACAGCGGGTCATCGTTGTGGCAACCAGCGGCCCTAGGTTCAGATCCTCGACAGACCGTTTCGCCTCGCGGCTACGCGAAAAATCGACGCCGTATGCCATGGCCTGATCCTGCAAATCACATTCGCCACCCTGATCACAGATGGGACAATCCAGTGGATGATTGATCAGTAAAAATTCCATCACCGATTTTTGTGCTTTCACTGCATTTTCAGAATGCGTGAATACCACCATGCCTTCCATAATTGGTGTGGCACAGGCAGGCAATGGTTTTGGTGCTTTTTCTACCTCGACCAGACACATACGACAATTTGCCGCGATAGGTAATTTTTTGTGATAACAGAAACGAGGTATGGTGATCCCAGCTGCATCAGCCGCTTCAATCACCATTGCTCCATCTTTGACCTGAAGCGGTATTCCGTTAATTTCTATATTTGCCATCTTATTTCTCGTTCAGATTTTTTATTATTTCGTTATGTTTAAAAATTAAACCATGCACTTCTTATGATCGATGTGGTATTGAAATTCTTCTCCAAAATGCTGCAGGAAGTTCATCACAGGCATTGCCGCAGCGTCGCCTAAAGCACAAATAGTTCGACCACCAATACGGCGAGCAACATCATTTAATAAATCTAAATCTTCTTGCACACCTTAACCGTGTTCAATCCGATGCATCACTTTTGCTAACCAACCTGTACCTTCTCGACATGGCGTACATTGACCACATGATTCTTCAAAATAAAAATGTGACAAACGCGCTAACGCGCCCACCATGCAAGTTGTTTCATCCATGACGATAACTGAACCCGCTCCCAGCATACTGCCTGCTTTCGAAAGTGAGTCATAATCCATGTCGGTGTCCATGATGACATCCGCTGGCATCACCGGAACAGAAGAACCACCTGGGATAACCGCTTTTAATTTATTGCCATTGCGTACACCGCCAGCCATTTCTAACAATTCAGCAAAAGGCATGCCTAAACGAACTTCATAATTCCCAGGTTTATTAACATGGCCGGTAACGCAAAATAATTTTGTGCCGCCATTATTCGGCTTGCCTATATCCAAGAACCACTTGCTACCTTTTTCTAAAATGACAGGAACAGAGGCCAGTGTTTCAGTATTGTTAATGGTGGTAGGTTTACCGTATAAACCAAAACCTGCTGGGAATGGCGGTTTGAATCGCGGTTGGCCTTTTTTACCTTCCAACGATTCCAGCAGTGCTGTTTCTTCACCGCAGATGTATGCGCCAGCACCCAGTGCGGAATAAATTTCGATTGATACGTCACTGCCTTGAATATTTTTACCCAACCAGCCATTCTCATACGCTTCTTTTAATGCCTGCTCGAAACGTTGCGCGGGTTCATCCATAAACTCACCGCGCATGTAGTTGTAACCTA
>CAKZNY010000214.1 GCA_937132145.1 uncultured Paracoccaceae bacterium
CCGGCGGTGCGTCGAGTGCGAATATCGTAAAGAGCGCCGATATTCTGCGTGACCGCGGCGTCCGCAGGATCGGGCCCTACATGGTGCCACGCACGATGGGCAGCTCGGTCTCGGCTTGTCTCGCCACGCCTTTCAAGATCAAAGGTATTAACTACTCGCTGACGTCCGCCTGCGCGACCAGTGCACATTGCATCGGGTCTGCGTCGGAGCAGATTCAACTTGGCAAACAGGACATCGTATTTGCCGGCGGCGGCGAGGAACTTGACTGGACCCTTAGCTGCCTGTTCGACGCCATGGGCGCGATGAGCAGCAAATATAACGAGACGCCGGAAACCGCCAGCCGCGCCTTTGACGCCAATCGCGACGGGTTCGTGATTGCTGGTGGCGGCGCTGTTGTGGTGCTGGAAGAATTGGCGCACGCCTTGGCGCGCGGTGCCAAGATTTACGCCGAGGTGACGGGCTACGGTGCCACATCGGATGGTTTCGATATGGTTGCCCCTTCGGGTGAGGGTGGCGAGCGTTCGATGCGTCTCGCGATGTCCACGCTTGGGGATCGCAAGGTGGATTATATCAACGCACACGGCACCTCGACTCCGGTCGGGGATGTACGGGAGGTTGAAGCGGTTCGCCGGATTTTCGGCGAGGGTTCAACCCCGCTGATTTCTTCGACCAAGTCGCTGACCGGGCACAGCCTTGGCGCGACCGGTGTGCAGGAAACCATTTACTGCCTGATGATGTTGCAGAACGACTTTATTGTCGGCTCGGCCAACGTGAAGGAGCTTGATCCGGCACTGAAGGCTTCTGAAATTGCCACGGAAAATATCGAGAACGCGGGGCTGGATACGGTGATTTCCAACAGCTTCGGTTTTGGTGGCACGAACGCCACACTAGCATTGAGCAAATATCATGGCTGATCTTATGAAGGGTAAACGCGGGCTTATCATGGGCGTCGCGAATGAACGCTCGATTGCTTGGAGTATCGCCAAGGTTCTGGCGGATGAGGGCGCGGAAATGGCGTTCACCTATCAAGGCGAGGGTTTTGGCAAACGCCTGCGCCCGCTGGCCGAAAGTGTCGGCTCAACGCTGGTTATTCCGGCTGACGTGCAGGACGAGGCCTCGCTGGATGCGGTGTTCAAAACTTTGAAAGACGAGTGGGGCAGCATGGATTTTCTGGTCCACGCCATCGCGTATTCCGACAAAGAAGAACTGGCGGGCGAGTTTCTTAACTCTAGCCGCGCCAACTTTCTGAACTCGCTGGATATTTCCTGCTACAGTTTCGTTGATGTGACGCGGCGCGCGGTGCCGCTGATGCCCGATGGTGGCTCGATCATCACGCTGACCTATATGGGCAGCCAGCGGGTGCAGCCGAATTACAACGTCATGGGGGTTGCAAAAGCAGCACTTGAGGCATCTATGCGGTATCTGGCCAACGATCTGGGGCCAAAGGGTATTCGTGTTAATGCGGTTAGCCCGGGGCCGATGAAAACCCTCGCGGGGGCAGCTATTAGCGGGGCACGCAAGGTGTATCGCACGATTGGCGAAAATGCGCCTTTACGCTCCAACGCAACACCGAATTCGGTGGGGGGCACGGCGGCGTTTCTGCTGTCGGATTACGGTGCATTCACCACGGGCGAGATTATCCGCGTCGATGGTGGCTATCATATCATGGGTATGATGCAGCCGGAAAACCTTTAACGTTAAATAGCGTTTAACAATGGTTCCTCTTGTGCCAATGTGTCGGGCAGGAGGAACCAACCCATGCCAATCACCACATGTGTATTTGATGCCTACGGAACCCTGTTTGACGTGGCCGCTGCCGCGCGAATAGCTGCCGCAGAACCGGGCCGTGAGGCGTTTGCTGAAAAGTGGCCGCAGATCGCGAAGGATTGGCGTCTTAAGCAGTTGCAATATACGTGGCTGCGGGCGGTGGCTGACGCGCATACGGATTTCTGGGAAGTTACGCAGAACGGGCTGGATTATGCACTAGAGGCGGCTGGTTTGCAGGACAATGAGCTGCGCGAGCGGCTGTTGGCATTGTATTGGGAGCTGTCGGCGTTTCCCGAGGTTCCGGCGATGTTGAAGGCCTTGAAAGATGCGGGGATGCAAACGGCGATATTGTCGAACGGCTCGCCTGAAATGCTGAAAGGTGCTGTGGACAGTGCGGGGATTGCGGACCTTTTTGACGATGTTCTAAGCGTTCAGGATGTGGGCGTATTCAAGCCGCACCGCTTGGTTTACGACATGGTTTGTGACCGTTTCGGGTGCGAGAAATCCGAGGTTTTGTTTGTGTCGTCTAATGGCTGGGACGCAGCGAATGCCTCCGGTTATGGGTTCTATACCGCTTGGGTGAACCGCGCTGGCGAACCGATGGATCGGCTGCCATGGAAGCCCCAAGAAGTGATGTCGGATTTGACCGGAATACCAAAGTTGGCGAGGGGGAAATCATGAAGTTCACAACAAGCGACGGGTTAAAATTGGCTTATGAGGACGAGGGCGAAGGAACGGTTTTGCTGTGCCTTCCCGGTCTTATGCGAAACGCGCGGGATTTTGATGATCTAGCGGCGGCGATTTCCGGTGTGCGACTTGTGCGCCTGACATATCGCGGGCGGGGCGAGTCTGATTACGACCCGAATTACGCGAACTATAACGTCCCGCAAGAGGCAAAAGACGCGCTGGAACTTCTCGACCATTTGGAGATCGAGAAGGCCGTGTATGTGGGGACGTCCCGCGGAGGGATTATCGCGATGCGGACAGCGACGATGGCTAAGGACCGTATGTCCGGCGTGCTGTTGAATGACATCGGGCCGGAGCTTAGCAGCGATGGCCTAAGCCGGATTATGGACCATCTTGGTATTCAGCCCAAAGCAAAAACCTTTGAGGCGGCAGCTGCGGATTTGCGCGCAAACATGGGCACGGAATTTCCGAAGTTGACGGACGCTGATTGGCTGGTGCAAGCCAAACGCTGGATGGAAATGGGTCCGGACGGGGTGCAGCTGAATTATGACCCTAAATTACGTGATGCAATGATTGAATATTCGAGCAAGGATCAGCCGGACCCGTGGTTCTTGTTTGACGCAATGGAAGGCTTGCCTTTGGCGCTGATACGGGGGGCGAACTCGGATCTGTTGAGCGAGGAATGCGCGGCGAAGATGCGGGAACGGCGGCCTGACATGATTTATGCAAATGTGCCAGACAAAGGTCATGTGCCGTTTCTGAACGAACCCGAAGCGATTGCGGCGATTGAAAAGCTGATCGAGCAGGTTGGATGAATATCGAAATGATCAAAGCGGCGGCTGCAAGGTTGGCGCCTGTGGTGAGGCGAACACCGATGGTCAACTCTCCGTTTCTAGACGAGATGGCGGGCCGCCGCGTGTTGGTTAAGGCCGAAAACTTGCAACACACCGGAAGCTTCAAGTTCCGTGGCGGTTGGTCGGCCTTATCCGGCATGCCAGAGGCGCAGCGAGCAAACGGAGTATTCGCGTATTCTTCGGGAAACCACGCGCAAGGGGTGGCGATGGCGGCTGCGAAATTCGGGGTGCCTGCGGTCATTCTTATGCCCCAAGATTCGCCAAGTTTGAAAATTGCCAACACAAAAGCGTTGGGCGCGGAGGTGGTGACCTATGACCGCCTTCGAGATTCGCGCGAGGAAATCGGGGCGCGGTTGGCGGCTGAGCGCGGGTTGACGCTGGTTAAACCATACGACGAGCCGCTGGTGATCGCCGGACAAGGCACTGTTGGGCTGGAGATTGTGGAGCAGGCAATGGCCGAGGGTGTCGGGAACGCCGATGTGCTGATCCCTTGCGGTGGCGGTGGGCTAACGTCAGGCATCTCGATTGCGCTGGAGGGGTCGGGGCTGCGGGCGCGGACGTGCGAGCCGGAGGGTTTTGATGATACGGCACGCTCGCTTTTATCCGGAAAGCGTGAGGTGAATGCCACGCAGGGTGGGTCAATTTGCGATGCGATTGTTACGAATTCCCCTGGGGAAATCACGTTTCCAATCATGCTGAAGAACTGTGGTTCGGGGCTGGTGGTCAGCGACACCGAGGCAATGAAAGCGGTGGCGCTGGCCTATCAACGTTTGAAAATTGTGTTGGAACCGGGAGGCGCGGTGGCGCTGGCGGCCGCCTTATTCCACGGTGAAGAAATCAACGGAGATGCCGTGATTGTGGTGGCAACCGGCGGCAATGTGGACACGGACGTGTTCATGCGATGCTTGGAAACCCTATGACGGATATTATTATCATCGGTGGAGGGATCGCTGGCGGCAGCCTTGCGGCGGCGGTCTCGGTTGATGCGGATGTTGTGTTGTTGGAGGCCGAAGATGTGTTTGGCTATCACGCCACGGGGCGCTCGGCGGCAATGTACGAACCGAATTACGGCAATGCGGTTGTCAACGCGCTGACCCGAGCCAGTAGAGCGGCGCTTGAGGCGGCCGATGTGCTATCTCCGCGCGGTGTATTGTATGTGGCCGACGAAAGTGAACTGCATCTGATGGATGCAATTGCGGATGCAGAACATAATGAGCGGATTTCACTGGACGAGGCGCTCGCACTGGTTCCAATTCTGAATTTGGCGAAGATCAAGGATGCGGTACTGGCTACGGCGGCTTGTGATCTGGATGTGGACAAGTTGTTCCAAAGCCAGCTGAAAACAGCGCGCGGGAATGATGCGAAACTTCATACCAAGGCCGGCGTAAAGAGCGCGCATTTTGATGGCAAGTGGCATGTGCAAACGGCGGTCG
>CAKZNY010000215.1 GCA_937132145.1 uncultured Paracoccaceae bacterium
GTCGCGATGATCGGGCTTTTCCGCCATCTCTGCCAATGTTTGGAAATACGCCTCCCCCTCAATCTCCTCCTCGTAATAGAGCAGCAGCGTGTCGAGATATTTCTGTGTCGGGGCCGCCAAAACCTACGCCTCGCTAAAGGGGATGTCGCCCACATCAACGCGGTCGTGTTTCATCGGCTCATCCAGATCAACCACCGTATCCAGCTCGCGGGCGTATTTGTGTCCGGCGTAGGTGGCCGCCGCAATAATGGCCGGAGCCTCGCAATCGCCGATCCGCTTCAGGGTGAAGGGGAGTGCGTCAATATTGCCGTCAACCGTTGCCAGAATGTCTTGATAAAGCCCGTCATTAGGTGTGCGCTGCGTGACCATAACGACCGAGCGTACCGACAACGGCTTTGCCGCCCCCGAGTATTCGCAGCAAAGGTTCGCGGTTTCGCCATCAAACGAGGTCAAGCTGTGGGACACGATGGTCTCAACCCCCATCTTCATAAGATGCGTGCGAATGCGCCAGCGCTCCGAGGTCATCCCCGCCCAATGCGAAATATGGTCAGACGGCGTTGCCAGCGTGACATCAAGGCCCGCATCTTTCAGGCGTTCGGCAATCACGCCGCCCATGTAATACCCGTCCTCGTCATAGACCAGCACCGGCCCTTTGGGTAGCTTGCCCTCCATGATGTCGTCGGGCGTCAGGATTTCAGGTGACGTACCCTCAGCGACTACGGAAACATACGCTTGGCCGTCAAACCGGTCGCGGCGCCATGTGGCTCCGGTCGCGATCGCTACGTGATCCACCTCCGTCGCAAAAACATCCTCTGCGGTAAGCGCGCTTTCGCGGAACACCTCGACATTGGGCATGTTCAGCAATTCCTGTTCGCGATAAGTACGCACGCGGACATATTCGCTCATGCCCGGCAGGGCGCATTCGCGTGTCACACGACCGCCAAGTTCCCGCGATGCCTCCGCCAGCATGACGTCGTAACCGCGCGCACCAAGGGCGCGGGCTGCCTCCAACCCGGTCGGCCCCGCGCCGACGATCAGAACCTTGCCGTTCGATCCTTTTTCTTCGATCTTTTCAGGATGCCAGCCCTTGCGCCACTCCTCGCCCATGGTCGGGTTCTGGGTGCAGCGGATCGGCACACCGATTGTGTCACCGGAATAACACACATTGCAGCCGATACATTCGCGGATAGAATCCATCCGGCCTTCTTCGATCTTTTTGGGCAAAAACGGATCAGCGATTGAGGGCCGCGCCGCACCGATCATATCGACAATGCCGCGTTTCAACTGACTGACCATCGTGTCGGGCGAGGTAAAACGACCAACGGTCACAACCGGTTTAGTCGTCACGGATTTCACGAAATCCATGTAGGGTTCCAAAGGTGCCTCTTTCACGAAACGCGACACGCCCATTTCCAGCGAATAATCCGCGATATTTATATCCCAGAGGTCCGGCAGCTCGGCCAGCATCTCGAACATCTCGCGCTGCTCACCGTAGATCGGCACGCCGTCTTCGCCGATTTGCTCATCCGCTGCAAAACGAACCGCAACTGCGCAACGATCACCCACAGCCTCTTTGGTTTCCTCAATCAGTTCGCGCAACAGCCGGGTTCTGTTTACAAGCGAGCCGCCATATTCATCGCTGCGCGTATTCATATGCGGGTTCAGGAAGTTCGAGATCAGGTAGCCGTGCGTCGCGTAAACGTAAACGATATCGAAATCCGCCTCCTTGGCGCGCAAGGCCGCCTTGCGGTGCCAGTGGCGAAACATGCGAATGTCGGATTTGTCCATTGCGCGGGTTTGAAACGGATGACCCACAGAATTGGGAAGACTAGCAAGGTCCATCGGAACTTCGCGAGTCAGCATGTTTGCGGTCCGGCTTCCGCCGTACCACAGCTCGACTCCCGCCAGCGCGCCGTGTGCATGAACCTTTTCGGTCATCAGCGCGTGCGCCCGAATATCGCTGTCATCCCAAAGAGAGGCTGAAGGGTGTGTCAGGTCATCCGAGCTGGGGTGGATCGAATTGAATTCCGTGCAGACCACCCCCCAGCCGCCTTCAGCCTTCACTTCGCGCATATCGGCCAGCATGCGTGGCCGAAGATAGCCCATTCCGGTGCAATGGGGCACTTGGTAGAACCGGTTTTTCGCCGTAACCGGCCCGATTTTGATGGGCTCGAAAAGGATGTCGTAACGTGGATCGCGGCTCATAATTTTCTCCGGTGTTTGTTATCAGTCAGGGGACAGGGCAATATGTTCACGGCGGAACGGAACGCCCTCGGGTACGGGTTCGCCCAGTTCGCGCGCATAGCGATGGCCGGAATAAACCGCGGCAGCAATCGTGCCGGGTGCAAGGCAATCGCCTATGCGGGTAACGGTTTTTGGGCCGTTTTCGGGGTTTGCCATCAGGGCATGGTAAAGCGCATCTTCGGAGACGCGCATGGTTACCATCACCACCGATTTGCACGGCAAGGTGTGTTTTTTGTCGGTGAAAATACAGGCAAGTTCGACATGGTCGGGTGCGATGGAGGCCAGATTGTGGAGCGGGACGATCTTGACGCCCAACTCGATCAGGCGCGTCTGGATTTTAGCCTGTTCCAACGTATTATGCGTCCAGTGCGACACGTCCGACGCCGGAGTCACATAGGTCACATCCAGCCCCTCAAGCCGCAGCTTTTCCGCCATGACTCCGCCCATGTAGTAGTGATCGTCGTCAAACACGATGACCGGACCTTCGGGTATCTTGCCCGCCGAAATTTCATCCGGTGTCAGAACAACGGCACCTTCAGTCGTCTTGATCGGATCGTGATTATTGCGCCCGATCCCGTGGCGGGCCCATTTCGATCCGGTGGCCAGAACAACATGATCTGCCCCGAATTCCAGAACCTCTTCCACCGTCAAACGGCTGTCATAAAAGACCTCGACATTGGCCATCTGGCTGATCTGGTATTGCCGGTAATCCGCCACCCGTCGCCATTGCGAAAGTCCCGGCAGGCGGCTTTCAATGGCAACCCTTCCACCGGTTTCCTTTCCAGCCTCCGCAAGCGTCACGGCGTGCCCGGGCTGCCCCAAAGCCCGCGCGGCCTCAAGTCCGGCGGGGCCACCCCCGATGACCAGAACCGTCTCGTCGGATTTCTGCTTGGCGATGTTTTCCGGGTGCCAGCCACGACGCCACTCCTCGCCCATAGTCGGGTTTTGCGTACATCGCAGCGGCGTTGCCAGAGCATCCCCGGTCACACACATGTTGCAACCGATACATTCGCGAATATCCTCGACCCGACCTTCGTCGATCTTGTTGGGCAGGAACGGGTCGGCAATCGAGGGCCGTGCCGCGCCGATCAGATCAAGCTGACCGCTTTTGACAAGCGAAACCATCGCGTCAGGCGAGGTATAGCGGCCAACACCGACAACCGGCTTGTTCGTCACTTTTTTAACGAAAGAAATATAGCTGTCCTGAAACCCCTCGGGCTCAAACCGCGAAGTTGCGCTGTCGTTGTTCCAGTCGGACAGGTTCACATCCCAGAGGTCCGGCAGGTCGGCCAACAGCTCTACGACTTCGCGTCCTTCGCCCTCACAAGTCAGCCCGTTTGGACCCTTCAGTTCTTCGACGCCAAAGCGAATGGCCACAGCACAGGTGTCGCCAATAGCCTCTTTAGTGTCCTCAAGAACCTCGCGGAGCAGCCGGATACGGTTTTTCAGCACCCCTCCATATTCATCCGAGCGGTCGTTACGCCGCGACAGGAAATGCGCAAACGTCGTCATGTCGTGGCCAAAATAAAGGTAAACGATGTCAAATCCGGCCTTCTTGCAACGAATGGCTGCATCGACATGCATCTTGCGAAAGGCTTTGATATCGGCCTTGTCCATGGCGCGGCTCTGATAGGGGTTGCCGGCCAGATTGGGGATGCTGGCGACATCCAGCCCGACCTCGCGCGTGTAAAGGTTGGACGTGCGCGCGCCACCATACCAAAGCTCGGCCCCCGCCAGCGCGCCGT
>CAKZNY010000216.1 GCA_937132145.1 uncultured Paracoccaceae bacterium
CGCTGGGCCAGACCATCTATTTCACCCTTCTGGTGATGGCTCTGTGCCTGATCGTCGGCTATCCCGTCGCCTACTTCCTGGCGATGCAGGTTAGTTCCTTCGGTTGGCAGATGTCCCTGTTCCTGCTTGCCATGGTGCCGTTCTGGACCAGCTATCTGCTCAGGGTTTTCGCATGGAAAGTGGTGTTGGGCTATGAGGGTGTTATCAATTCAGCACTAATGAGCCTCGGGATGATCGAGGCGCCGCTTGAATTTCTTCTTTACAGCCAGACCGCCGTGATTATCACGCTTGCACATGCATGGGCGGCGTTTGCCGTTTTGCCGATGTATGTGTCGCTTGAAAAAATCGACAAGTCGTTGTTAGAGGCGGCCACTGATCTTGGTGACGGTCCGGTGATGCGGTTTTTGCGGATCACGTTACCGCTGTCGCTGCCCGGTATTATGTCGGCCACCCTGCTGATTTTCATTCCAACGACCGGAGATTATATTACCCCTGCACTGCTGGGCGGTCCTGACGGCATGATGATTGGCAACCTGATCCAGAAACAATTTGGTGCCATAAATAACTGGCCCATGGGGGCCACGCTGGCGATCATCCTGATGTTGTCAATTACGGTGATTGTAATGGGCTTTCTATTCACCACCAATTTCGCCAGAAAGAGAATATCATAATGTCTGGTTCCTACATCGAACGCCCCAACCGGCCGCTTCTGATTTATGCAGTACTGTTCCTGATCGTCCTTTACCTGCCGGTAATGTTACTGCCGCTGTTCAGCTTTAACGACTCGATCTACGTCAAATTTCCGCTGAAAGGGTTCACGTTCCAGTGGTATATTGAACTTATGGATCGGGACCCTGCATGGGCCGCTCTGCGAAACAGCCTCAAAGTCGGGATAACAACAGCGTTGATTTCCACTGGTTTAGGTATTTTTGCGGCCAAGGCGATCACACGCTACACGTTGCCCGGTCGTGGCCCCGTCGTGGGATTTATTATGCTGCCGCTGGTCATACCGGGCATCATTTTCGGAGTCGCGCTGCTGGTTTTGCTTAGCCAGCTGGGAATTCGCCTGTCGCTTTATACGGTGACCATAGGCCATATTATTATCTGTTTACCCTTCGCCATTGCGACGATGATCCCGCGATTTGAAGGCTTTGACAAGTCGGTAGAGGAGGCCTCGGCCGATCTTGGCGAAAACGCCTGGTGGACCTTCTGGAGGATCACTTTCCCGATGGTGTTTCCGGGTATTCTGGCCAGTTTACTACTGACATTCACGGTCTCGTTTGACGAGTTCATCATGGCCTTTTTCCTAAGTGGAACCGACGCGACGTTGCCGATGTATATCTGGGGTCAACTTCGTTTCCCACAGGCGTTCCCGTCGATTCTGGCTCTGGCTTCGATCATCCTCCTCGTCTCCTTCATTCTGGTATTTCTTGGGCAGTGGATCAACCGCAGTGCCACATCCGATTCTCTCGAAAGCGAAACAAACACATGACGCAAGATAACGCCTTCATTTCATTCCGGAACGTCAACAAGTTCTATGGCAAGTTTCAGGCAATCAAGGATGTGTCTATGGACATCGGCCATGGCGAGTTTTTCTCGCTGCTTGGTGCCTCGGGGTGCGGCAAGACCACTCTGTTGCGGATGTTGGCAGGTTTCGAGAGCGTCAGTTCAGGCGAGATTTATATTGACGGCCAACCGATGTCAGGTGTTCCGCCGCACCACAGGCCGGTCAATATGGTGTTTCAGAACTATGCAATCTTTCCCCATCTCAACGTGCGCGACAACATCGCCTACGGTTTGCGCAAACAGAAACTGCCGCGCGCCAAACGGAACGATATGGTTGAAGAGATGCTGGAGCTGATCAAGCTGCCGGAATACGGCGACCGCAAGGCCACGCAACTGTCCGGCGGGCAACGCCAGAGGATTGCACTGGCCCGTGCGCTGATCCTGAAACCCAAAGTTTTGCTGTTGGACGAGCCGCTGGGTGCGCTCGATAAACAGTTGCGCGAACAGATGCAGCTGGAATTGCGTGCGCTGCAAAAAACCGTGGGTATTACCTTTGTTTTTGTGACCCATGATCAGGAAGAGGCGCTAACGCTATCGGACCGGATCGCGGTAATGGCTGAAGGGCGTGATTTGCAGGTGGATACCCCGACGCGGCTATACGAAAATCCGAAAACCCGTGAAGTGGCCAGCTTTATCGGCACCATGAATTTTTTCGATGGAACCGTTACATCGCTCAAAGGCGATACAGCGGTGATCAAAGTTGACGGGCTGGGCGAGGTTTCGGCATCAATGGGGGCGGTCCCACTGCTGGCAGGGGATAGTGTCAACGTCGCGATCCGTCCGGAGAAATTTGTACTGACAGACGAGAAACCCGACGGCGTGCAATATTGTGTCAAAGGGCAGTTGAACAACGCGGCCTATCTGGGCGAGCGCAGCCATTATTACATCAGTGTTGACGGTGTATCCAAACCGGTCGCCGTATCGGCACAAAACCGTGAACGGGCGCAAGAGACCGAAACCCAAAGCCGCCCGGTTTGGTTAAGCTGGAACAGCGCCGCTATCGTTGTTTTGAAAGACTAGTAAGTGGTCCGTACAATCCGTGCGGGGCTAGAATTCAGGGGCTAATTATGAGCCAATTACAGATAAATTCTGACAAGATCAGTCCGAAAACCCCCAGAACCGCCTCGAAAGAAGTGCGGCGTCAGCAGCTGATCAATGCCACAATCGACAGCATTGCCAAGCACGGTGTTGCCGGAACTACGATGACCACGGTTACCCGCACGGCTGGCCTGTCGATCGGGCTGGCAAATTTCCACTTCACCTCCAAGCAGAACATGTTTGAAGAAACCCTGCGTTTTCTGGCAGAAGAACATCGGGACCATTGGAAGAAGAGCTTGAAGAAGGCCAATCTTGCCCCCGAAGCTAAACTTTTGGCCATCGTAGAGGCGCATTTTCACCCCGATATCTGCAACCGGAAAAAAGTTGCTGTCTGGTTCGGGTTCTACGGCGAGGCAAGCGCGCGCGCCTCTTACCGGACTTTGGTTAACAAGATTGATGGTGAGCGGCGCGATATGTCGGTCGAACTTTGTCGACAGATAATTCAGCAAGGTGGGTACAATACCCTCGATCCCGTTGACATCTCTTTCACGCTGGAAGGGCTGTACGATGGTTTTTGGCTCAACATCCTGATGTATCCAGGCGAATTTACGCGCTTTGATATGCTGAAACGCATTCAGGAATACTTGTCGCAAATCTTTCCACAACACTTCGAACGACCACTCCCACAAGACTTCAAGGAATAAACTGTGATCAGGGATCCTCGATATGACATCCTTTTTGAATCGGTAAAAATTGGTCCGGTAACGACCAAAAACCGATTTTACCAAGTGCCGCATTGTAACGGCATGGGGCATCTCTACCCGTCAAGTTGGCTTGAAATGCGCCGGATAAAGGCCGAGGGTGGCTGGGGTGTGGTGAATACCGAAGAGGTTGAAATCAGCCACACGTCAGAAGTCAGCCCAATTCCCGTGGGGCGGCTTTGGGACGACAGTGACATTCCCGTGCTGGCCCGAATGGCGGATGCGGTCCACGAATATGGCGCATTGGCGGGGATCGAACCCGTGCATCTGGGCGCTAGTGCGGCGAACAACTACAGCCGCGAAATCCCGATGGGCCCGTCTGCACGCCCGATTGACCTTTTGGAGCCGATCCAGACCCGCGCCATGGACAAGGCGGACATTCGCGAGTTCCGGGGCTGGCACCGGGAGGCGGCGAAGCGCGCCAAGCGGGCCGGCTTCGACATCGTCTACGTCTACGCCACCCACGGCTACCTGCTGGCGCATTTCCTGTCACCGGTGACCAATACCCGCACCGACGAATACGGCGGTTCGCTTGAAAATCGATGTCGGTTTGCAATGGAAACTATTGCTGCGGTTCGCAAGGCAATTCCTGATTCCACGCCATTGTTCGTTC
>CAKZNY010000217.1 GCA_937132145.1 uncultured Paracoccaceae bacterium
CGGCGGCGAACATACAAAACCAGAGAAGAGGCAAGGCGGGACGTATTCGACTACACTGAAATGTTCTACAATCCGAAACGTAAACGCGCTAGGAACGGGATGTTGAGTCAAGCAACGGCAACTTCCGGCCCAAAACAGAGACCTTGAACTGTACAATCATCCACCCCGATGCTTTGCTCTGACAATGATTATGTTGAAAAATCTCTGTAGTCTCTGCATACGCTTCAGAAGAGCGCTGTAGTTACTCCGGCTTTGCCCCCAAACTCCGGCTCTATGCGTAGCGAGATTTTTATCGGAAGGGCCAATACAAGTGACGGAAGCTTCGGAAGTTCTCATTATCGGCGCGGGCCTTGCCGGTCTTTATGCGGCGTTAAGCTTTGCTCCGCGCCCTGTCACAGTATTGTCGCCTTGCCGTTTGGGCGACGGAGCCTCGTCTACATGGGCACAAGGCGGTATTGCAGCAGCTATGGACAAGAACGATACGCCTGCCGCGCACGCCAAGGACACCATCTCGGCCGGGGCCGGAATTGTTCTCCCCGAGATTGCCAAACTGGTGACAGAAGCTGCCCGAAAGCACATTGCGGGTTTGTTTGCAATCCGCACACCATTTGATCGAACCGAAGACGGTGAATACGTCCTGTCGCGTGAAGCCGCACATAGCTGGCCGCGCATCGTTCGCGTTAAAGGGGACCAGGCAGGGAAGGCAATAATGGCGTCTCTGATCGAGGAAGTTCGCCAAACACCCTCGATAACTGTGCGCGAGGGTTGGTCTGCGGTGGAACTGCTTACAGATGACGATGGTATAAGCGGAGTGTTGGCGGCTGGCCCTGATGGAAGCCTCGAAGTGCTGAAAACACAGGCCTATCTTCTTGCAGCAGGTGGAATTGGAAGCCTTTATGCAAAAACCACCAATCCACCAAATGTGCGTGGGTTGGCAGTCGGCATGGCCGCGCGGGCTGGAGCGGTGATTGCGGACGCTGAATTTGTCCAGTTCCATCCAACTGCGATTGACTTGGACTGTGACCCGGTTCCCCTTGCCACCGAAGCTTTACGAGGCGAAGGGGCCGTTTTGGTAAACCGAAAGGGCGAGAGGTTTATGACATCGCTGCATCCCGACGCCGAACTGGCACCACGCGATATAGTTGCCCGCGCTATTTTCAACGAGTACCACGACGGAAATCGCCCCGCACTTGATACCAGAAAGGCAATCGGAGCACGTATTCTAGAGGATTTCCCTACCGTCTCTTCAGTTTGTAAATCAAACGGTATTGATCCAGTGACCGAAGTTATTCCAGTGATACCGGCTGCCCATTACCATATGGGAGGGGTAGCTTGCGACGCGTCTGGTCAAAGCTCGATTCCGGGGCTCTGGGTGGCTGGGGAGGCCGCGTCCACCGGATTGCACGGGGCCAACCGATTAGCCTCAAATGGACTGCTGGAAGCCTTGGTATTTGCCGCAATATGTGCCGAAAGCATTTCGCAACAGTTAACGTCAGGACTTTCGCTGCAGACCACAAAAGTCACTTCACAAGATACTGGTGTTGCTCCCGGCCCAAAAGATTTGCAGACGTTGCGACAAACGATGTCTGACAATGTCAGCGTACTTCGCGACGAGAAAGGTTTATCCGAAGCATTACGCATTATTCGTAGGTTAGATCGAAAGCACAAAAATAAATCTACTGATTTTGCAAATATGCTGGCAGCAGCCACCGTCATCACCGCTGCCGCCCTCCTCCGGACCGAGTCCCGAGGAGGGCATTACCACATCGACTTCCCCGCACCCGACGCCAATCAGGCCCAGCGATCATTCCTTACGCTGCCTGAGGCCCTCATGATACGCGATGCTCAATAAGGGTAATACATGATCGTTTCCATGGATTTCTGATTCGGGCTTGTCAGGTGAGGTGCAAAAATTTGTTCGTTTGCTCGTTTGTTCGTTAGGGGGCTTTTTTACATTTCATCGAATGGCTACTTTTGGCGCTTATCGTCCTGCTTCTGAATTTTCAGGCCCGCTTTGAACCAATTCAGTTGAAAAACTTCAAAATCTGAAAAGCGTGATTTTCCGGTGAAAACGTATGGTCTGCGAAAGTCAGATAGGATTGCGCTCCAGATGTGACGCGTTTGCCCTGAAGCGCCGGAGATTTATTCTCCGGTCGACCCCCTCGCCAAAACCAACTGATCGGCCTGCATGCTAGAAAAGTTTGCCGGCTAGACCTGCAATTGGAGTTTTTCCACAGAATAGGCCGGAACCCGACTAGATTAAAAGGGCGGGAAGCGGAAGTTAGCTGCAGATGCGAACGAGAGAAATGTTTCCTCAAAGCGGATATTCGCGTCGTGTGCACGGATCGTAGGTCAACCAAGGGCGGCTATGCGAATATTCTGTTGAAAAACTCGGAGATTTGAGTGTTCTGGTTGGCAGGCGAATTTGTTTGCACCCCGCTTTCACACGGTTTTACTGATAAGGTTATGGTTCGGCGCTAGTTTTGCGAGCTTTTTGAGGTTTTGGACGGTTGCCGCGAGGATAAATTCGTCGTGAGCGCCGCATGGTCCACGTAATCTGAGCCGTCCAAGTCCGTGTATTCGTTTGAGATGTGCGAATGACATCTCGACCTTTTTGCGCAGTTTACGCGAGATTGCATATTGTGGGTTTGCGACAAGACGCGGGCGACATCACGGGAAGTCTCATAGATCGATCTGGTAACTTTACGCTGTGGTTCTTTTGGGCAACAGCGCTCTTTAAATGTACAGGCATCACAGTCTGATTTGCGAGCGCGGCACCGTACCGTTTCATCTTTGCTTACACCCGATCTTGGTGTTTTGAACGCACGACGATATTGCTTGAGCTCTTTGCCGCCAGGACAGATATACAAATCATTATCGGTATCAAAGGTGAAGTCGGCGCGTTCAAAAGTTCCGTCTTTACGACCGGACTTATCAATTACTGGAATGTGCGGCGCAATTCCGCGCTTCTCGACTAGCCAATCCAACATTGGCCCCGAACCATATGCTGTATCTGCTATCAAACGCTCGGGCATAAGGTTGTGCACCTTTTTAACTCGGTCAATCATGGTTTTGACGGCCCCGACCTCGGCTTGCCGAATGGACCGCGTGGCTTCGACATCCATAATCACAGCATTGTCGGTATCGATCAGATAGTTCGTAGAATACGCAAAATACGCAGGCCCGCCACGCGCACCGGTCTGTTACCGGCAGGTGATTGCATGCAATCACTGAGAGGCATTGGGATGCTGGATCGGAGTGTGAGGTAAACTTGGGTACAACGGGACTGGCTGCGCCAAAAGCGGCGTCATCAAGGGTTTCCAGATATTCCCGAACGGCACGTGGTGCATCGCTGGGATCAATCGCCTCGGGGTTCCAGTCAGCCTTCGGTGTGGAGTTCTGACGATTGGCGTCAGCGGCAATGATACTCGCGTCAGATGCATAACGCTGGCCACTTGCTAGTCCTGCTTTGATGCATTGAGCGACGACCGTTTCAAATACGTGCCGAAGCATACCGCTGTCGCGAAACCTTCCGTGGCGGTTCTTTGAAAAGGTCGAATGATCAGGGATCGGATCGGTCAGATCCAGCTTGCAGAACCAGGGTAGCCAGATTGAGATGAACCTCATCACACAGCCGCCGCTCGGAACGGATGCCCATGATATATCCGACCAGTAGCATGCGCATCGTCAGTTCCGGATCAATCGACGGCCGTCCGGTTGAGCTGTAAAACTCGGTCAGATGTTTGCGAACACCAGATAAGTCGATTACGCCGTCTATTGTCCGCAAAACGTGATCGAGCGGGACATGATCCTCAATCGAAAATTCATAAAACAATGCGCCTTGTGCTTCTTGTTTTGGACCCATCATCGTTAGCAATCCCCTATATCAATAAGGAGATTGAATCAGCCAAACGCCTCCAAATCAAGGGGAGTTTTTCAACAGAATAGGCCGGTAGCCGGCTAGGGCGGTGAGCTCAACAGTGGAC
>CAKZNY010000218.1 GCA_937132145.1 uncultured Paracoccaceae bacterium
CACTTGTCCGTCTGCCCGCATATGGGCGTTACGTGTTCTTTCATCAAACGCCGCTACCCATTCCTTTTTCAAATCAAGCCCTAGGGTACGTGCAGCAGCGTCAGCACCGTAGTTGGCCGCGCCATGCGTTTCCGTTCTTGAAATAAGCGCCGCGCGTGTGCGTGATATTGCCGGAATGTTCCGCGCCATGTTGGTTGCGATTGCAGCTACACTTAGGCCCTCGGCTTGTCCTGCTGAGACTGCGGTTATAATCTGGTTACGTGTTGTTTCGGATACACCGACAATGCGCCTTCTAAGGGTTTCGCTAGATAGGTATTCCAGCGCAATGCGTTGAAAGAAGTCCTCGAAGCTCTTGGTTTCCAGTACCAGACCTGCACTCTTGCCCTGCTCTATAATCCGGCTGCCGAATACCTCGAATGTAACCAGCACCGTTTGCATGTATATGTCGGCAATCTTAATCGCGTGGTCAATTGGTGTGTTCTGTACCGATCCTGATTCCTTGAACCCCTTTATCATCAACACCGATGCGCTAATGATTTCACGGCGAAACTTAACCGCAAACTTACGTTCAAGCGCGTCTAGTAGCCTTACCTGTCGCCGCTGTTCGCGAACCCTGTCTTTATCAATTAACCTTCGTGCCATATCCAGCAATCTGCGCAAGGGCTTTTTCGTCAATGTCATCCATGCCTAAATCAAGCGATGATTCGCCTAAAGGAATCTGAGAGGCGTTAATCAGAATTACGTCCCCACCATCAATAGGCTCAAAGCCCTTGATTTCGCGGCGCTCGTTAATAGTCAGGTCTGTTGATGTGTCTGCCATATCCCACAGCTTGCTACGCTTATCGGCAATCGCGGGAATCTTTTCGAAGTTAGGCTTGATAACCAAGTCACCGAACTTAGGACCAAGCCAGTTTGTCATATTGGCGGCAACGTATTTGACTAGGGGGATTACCGTGTCTTCCCAGAATGCCAACCGGGCCTCTGCATAATTGGAATATGTGCTGTCGCCGGGTATGCCAAGTAATTGTGGTGGCACACCATAGGCCAAGCTAATATCACGCGCTGCGGAGTTCTTGGTGTCCACTATGCCCATGTCTGAAGGTGATAGGCCCATCTGCTTCCAGTCTAGCCCACCTTCCAGTAACATAGGCCGCCCTGCGTTCTTGGACCCTGAGTACTGTTCTTCGATCTGTTTCTTCAGGCGATTGAACGCATCATCGGAAAGCGTTTCCTTATCGCCAACAACTAACGCACCACTAGGCCTTGCTGAGTTCTGCAATAGGCCCTGTATCCACTTCATCGCCTCATTGTGCTGGTCAACAGCAAACGAGCCGGATTCAATCGGGGCCATGCCGTACCAATCGTCAAGCGGGTTAAACAGCTTGGTGTGATTGATGTCGCTTTCAAGCGTCGAGGGGTCAACCTCAAACACAACCTTGCGATTGTTGACCTCGTAAACGTAGCTGGACGGTGAGCCGTTCTCGGAAGGTATAATCTTCATGCGGTCAGGCCGCAACGTGTATAGTTCGCGCGGTGTGCCGTTTACCAGTATTTGTTCCTCATAGCTATTACCTGCAATCATCAGGTAGCTAATCTTGTCAACCATAAACGCATGTCCCGATTGATACGGGTTAGGCTGTGCCAATAGGTCAAGTAAAGGCGATTCGGTTAACTGTGTGTCACCCTTCCAGACCTCCCAATCAATAGCCGCGACGGATTCAGCAATCTTGTTGACGGCCTGATAAACCACCACGTTCTGCGAATAGCCCTCTTTAGCAAACGATTTGTAGTCGCGCGGTGTCCATACAGGTTGCCCCGTGTTCATCACCAGAATGGATGATGTACGGCTTTCCTTTTTGAATATGTCGAATAGTCCCATTTATAGTGCCCTCATACGTGGGTTCAAAGCCCCGCCGTGTAGTATGTCAGTGACCGCATCCATCATCGGGTCCATTTGGTCATCGTGCTTGCCGTTTGGAAACATTGAAGCCTCATCAAGAAATTCGGAAAGAAACGCCGCTTCTGCTGGTAGCAGTACGTTGCCGCTTTCAATGAACGGGGCCGCATCATGGCCGCGCACGATTTTATCTATATTGCGTTGAATTGGTATCATTGGCAGACCTTGCTTTTTAAGCGTTTGTATCAGCGTTGTGCCGGATACCTTATCCTCAACCTTAAACGCCCTTAGTATGCCCTTGCCTTGAACTGCTGAATGCTTATTCCAGAATGCCGTTGCTTGGCGTAGTAATTCAGGGGCTTCCCACTTACCGCGTATCTGGTCAATCAATACGGCTTGTCCCTTATGTGAACGGCCCCAGCATTGAAACACAGAGTAGTCATGTTCTTGCTTTGTCTTCTGCGCTGTGTCGGCATATATCGCTCGCCATTCAACGGCGGGAAGTATTGTGTAGTATCCCCACCAGTCATCTCTGAATAGGCCACCGCCACGGGGTTTAGGGTTTTGCTGGAATTGTCCAGCTACCGCAAACGAACCCATGATCTTCTTGTCGCGCTCTACAACCTCGGCGGGGAATCTTTCCTCGAAAAGTAATTCGCCCTCTTTAGTGCGCGGGTCTTTCCATCCTATCGCTGTGCTGCACCTATCGCCGGGAACGTATTCCATTGGCAGGCATAGATGCGTGTATCCGTAGTCTTCGCTCAGAATAAGCCCTGACACATCGTCTTGGTGCAGACGTTGCTGGATTACCACGATGGCGGATGATTTGGGATTGTTCAGCCGCGTGGGTAGCGTTTCCTTGAATACGCGGATCGTTGTTTCTCTATCAACCTCGGAATGCGCTTTCTCAGGTGATTGCGGGTCACCCCATATAACCACGTCGCCACGCTTGCCTGTCATAGACTTGACGGGGCATGATTGCCGCCATCCCTTGTGTTCGTTCTCGAATCCTGTTTTCTCGTTCTGGTCACTAGCTAACCTTAAAGGCCAACGCTCTTGATACCATTCACTCTCGACTAACAGGCGGTTTCTACGGTTATCCCTTGTTGCGAGGCTTTGCTCATAGCTTGCCCCGATGATACGTAAATGCGGCTTACCATGGGGACCCCACAACCATGCGGGAAACATTACGCTTGCCAATGTTGATTTGGATGTGCCCGGAGGGATGTTAATCAGTAGCCTTGTTATATCACCAGACGCTAGGGCTTCGAAGTGTTCGGCCATTGCATCCATGTGCCAACCGTGAATGTATGGCTGACCCGGCTCTAGCACCTGCCATGCCATCTTGACAAACTCGGCAAGGCTGCGTTTAGCCAGCTCTCTGTCTATGTGTATGAAGTCGCTGTGTTGAAATTTCATGCGCGCACGCTAAAGGCTGGGGTTATACTTAAACCCCGTAGCCCCGGCGAATGGCATTGGCCCCGCGCAGAACAAGCCGTTAACAACCCTATGTTGCCCTAAGTTTTGCCGCGTCATCGCTGAAAACGATGCGCTTCCCATTAATGTCAGCTTCTAAAATAGCGTTAGTTTCTGTAATGTCAACAACTTTCGCAAAAGTTTCTTCCCCTAACACATTACACAGCACAATATCGCCAATCTCAAAGGCCACGCTACCCTTGCCTGATCTGAAATCCCCATGCCGTTCACGCCGCAGAAGATCAATAACAATGCTCGGCTCTATCACTGACGGGTCATCATCCCCAGCCGCGCCTAGGAACCCCGTTACGCCATCAATGCCCAGTACGTCAGGCATATCGCCTATTGAGCATAGAACGAACACATAGCCCGGAAAGATAGGATTGACCTTCTTTAGTTCACGCTTTGTTCTATGGTGCTTAACCGTCTTCTCCGAAAAGAATGACAGGGCCAGCATACCGCAGTCGCCTAGCTCTTGTTCAACACTTGTTCCCGCGTTGGGCTTTACCGTTAGTATATGCCAGTTATTCATCATTTAATCTTATCCCATATATAGCCAAGGCCAAGTAGAACTAGCAACCACGGCC
>CAKZNY010000219.1 GCA_937132145.1 uncultured Paracoccaceae bacterium
AAACTGGCGACCGTATTTACGTGAAATATACCCCTGAAAGGCCCGAATATAAGCTGACAATTGGCTGCTGGAGGCTTTCCGCCCAGGGGCACCCAAGGCAGTTTTTGCGATCAAGGACACTTCGGCGTAGTCGCGAAAGAACACCTCGAAATCGACCAACATCTGTCCTTCAGACTTACCGGAATTGATGATCGTATGCACACTTGCCACGACCGCCTTGATAAAGATAACGGCCGCATTTTCCGTTAACCCCAGGGCAAATGTGGGGAGGGCCGCACTTAACATAAGGCTGCCAGTCCCTGCCAGAACGGCGCGGCGTGGCAGTGCGGGGATTTTAGTAATCGAATGCAAAAGGATCCTCCAGATATTCAATAACCAGTTCTGTATCAAGAATGTACCGCATGTTTTGCAGGTAGGCCATACGTTGCGACGCATAACTGTCTGATGATTCATATAGTAACACATTGACCAAATCGGAATAGGCGAGGCGTTCCCCTATTAGACCCACACCCTTCAAAAGGAACAGGTATTCACGCTCAGGGGTCGGAATATAGTACCGCAGCGGGTCTATCGAGAAGTCAACAATGATCCCGAGCGCCCCGCGCACCGTACTGCCACCGATCAACGGCAATTCCAGATAAGGACCCTCCGCAACGCTATAAACTTCGAGGGTCTCGCCAAAATTGGTAGGTATTTCGAACAACCCGAGGTCCGATGCCGGATCGAACAACCCGGCAATTCCCAGTGTCGAGTTCACCACAAACCGCAGAGTTGTTTGCAGCGCATTTGGAATTTCACCCTGCAAAATATGGTTAATCATTTGTCCGGGTAACGCCAGATTGTTGGCGCTATTGTCAACCGCGTCCCGCACGGCTTCGGGCACGACGGCCCCGTAAACCGCGGCTGTAGGGGCCAGTGCGATATCATCAACAGCTTTGTTGAACTGGTGTATCTGCCGATTTATTCCTTCAAACGGGTCGTTTATATAGTCCGTAGGCACTGGCCCGCTTGCGCATGCTGCCAGAAAAGACAGCAATACCAAAAGCCCACTAGTGCGAAAAACAGTCATAAACATAGTAACCTTTTACCAAAACTGAGGCGGGACTACAAATACGGGCGGCGTAGAATCGCCGCTTTAATGCGCCTCCGCCCAGTTTGCACCCTGACCTGCATCAACCACAAGTGGAACATCGAGTTTTATTGCAGGCAGGCTGGCCTGCTCCATGATGTTTTTGACGATGACGATGGTTTCCTCAACCGCATCTTTGGCGACCTCGAAGATCAATTCGTCATGCACTTGCAGCAGCATTTTGGCGGGCAGATGTTGAATCGCATCCGGCACGCGGATCATCGCGCGGCGAATAATATCGGCTGCGGTCCCCTGGATTGGCGCATTAATGGCTGCACGTTTCGCGAATCCGGCATGCGGTCCCTTGGCGTTGATTTCAGGCGTATGAATTCGTCGCCCGAACAGCGTTTCAACATAATTATTCGCCTTCGCATAGGTCACGGTGGCATCCATATAGGTGCGAATACCCGGAAAACGTTCGAAATACGTGTCGATAAACTTTTGTGCATCGGCACGCGGAATTCGCAAGTTTCGCGCCAGTCCGAAGCCGGAAATCCCGTAAATAACCCCGAAATTAATCGCCTTGGCCTTGCGACGGATCGCCGGGTCCATCCCCTCGATCGGCACCCCGAACATTTCGGACGCGGTCATGGCGTGGATGTCCAGCCCGTCATAAAACGCCTGCTTCAGGCTGTCGATTTTGGCGATATGGGCCAGTATCCGCAGCTCGATCTGGCTGTAGTCCAGCGACACCAGTACGTTGCCTTTTTCCGCCACAAAAGCCTCGCGAATACGGCGGCCTTCCTCGGTTCGCACCGGAATGTTCTGCAAATTCGGATCGGTCGAGGCCAGCCGCCCCGTTGTCGCCCCCGAGATCACATAAGACGTATGCACGCGCCCCGTCTCAGGGTTGATATGTCCCTGCAATGCGTCCGTATACGTGCTTTTCAACTTTGCCATTTGCCGCCAGTCCAGCACGCGGGCGGGCAGGTCATGCCCCTCGGCGGCCAAATCTTCCAACACGTCCGCACCGGTTGCATACGCACCGGTTTTGCCCTTTTTACCGCCCGAAATCCCCATCTGGTCAAACAGAATTTCCCCAAGCTGCTTGGGGGAGGCGACGTTGAACTTGCCCCCTGCCAGTTCGTAAATCTCGTCTTCAAGCCCCGCCATTTTTTGTGCGAAATTGTTGGACATACGGGACAGGTGATCACGGTCAACCTTGATTCCGGTCATTTCCATCTTCGCCAAAACAGGGATCAGCGGACGTTCCATGGTTTCATAAACGCTGGTAAGGCCCTCGGCCGACAGGCGGGGTTTCAGCAATTTCCACAGCCGCAACGTGATATCAGCATCCTCGGCAGCATAGGGGGCAGCAGCGTCGATTGGCACCTTATCGAAGGTAATCGCGGATTTTCCGGCGCCCAGCAGCGTCTTGATCGGGATCGGCGTGTGGTTCAGATAGCGTTCGGAAAGCGTGTCCA
>CAKZNY010000220.1 GCA_937132145.1 uncultured Paracoccaceae bacterium
TGGAACATTTCATGAACATTTCTAATGTATCTGCCTCAACGTGCTGCGTAAAGGGTATTCTCGATCCTGCATTCGAACAACGATATCAGTCGCTGAAAAAAAGATGAACCAACCCCGTTGACAACTCTGCCCCTCTTGACTCATACATACATCATCGAAGAATAGCGCCCGCAGGAATCCCTCGCGGGCGTTTGTCGTTTCCACCCGCACCCCCCTCCAATGGTTCCTCCCTGGCCCCGAATGTATACGGGGGGGCTAGGCGCGGGATTTCGCTAGCGTGAGTGGTTTTCACCGGGGAATCCACCTGGAATCCACTTCACGGAAAATCCGGATAATAACCTTTATATAACAGAATGTTAGATCATTTCGATTTTGGCTAAGTGGATTCTACAAAGGAATCCACCCGAGCCAAAAAGAATCCCACTACGATTTTGTAGAATCCACCCTGACCAGTACGAAAAGAGACAGATACATGGACCTGGTATTCGCACCCGGCGAGATCGAGACATGGCCGATAGAGCGGCTGCGCCCCTACACCAATAACGCCAAGATGCACGGTTCGGACCAGGTCGCAAAGATCGCCGCCAGCATGGCAAAGTTCGGCTGGACGGTGCCCTGTCTGGTTGCGGATGACGGCGAGCTGATTGCCGGCCACGGCCGCGTTCTGGCCGCCACCCTGCTGGGCCTGACGGAAGTGCCGGTGATCCGGCTTGGCCACCTTGATGACGCAGAGCGTCGCGCCTATCGCATTGCCGACAACAAGCTCACAGAGTTGGGCGAGTGGGATGATGCGCTGCTGCGCGAGGAGATCGCCGGATTGCTGGCCGAGGATTTCGACTTGTCCTTACTCGGTATCGCCGACGAGGATCTGGATGCCCTGTTACGTGATCCCGATGAGCTGGACGGGGATACGGAAGGCGAAGACGATATTCCCGAGACACCGGAAACACCGGTGTCCGTCCTCGGCGATATCTGGCAGATGGGATCGCACCGCCTTATCTGTGGTGACAGCACATCGGCAAATGTGGTGGCTCGATTGCTGGGTGATGTAAAACCGCTATTGATGGTAACGGACCCGCCCTACGGCGTTAATTACGATCCGGGCTGGCGCAACAAAACCGGCGCTTCGGCCACCAAACGCATCGGAAAAGTTCTGAACGATGATCGTGCCGACTGGCGCGAGGCCTGGTCCCTGTTCCCGGGCGAAGTTGCCTATGTCTGGCACGGAGCTTTGCATGCAGCCACGGTGGCCGAAAGCCTCGTGGCGGTGGGCTTCAAAATCCGATCGCAAATCATCTGGGCCAAGGACCGGTTAGTTCTGAGCCGCGGCGATTATCACTGGCAGCACGAACCCTGCTGGTACGCGGTCAAAAAGACCGGAAAGGGCCACTGGGCGGGGGATCGCAAGCAGACGACGCTCTGGCAGATCGCCAACAAGGATCAGGATGCCGAAACGGTGCATGGAACGCAAAAACCGGTGGAATGCATGCGCAGGCCTATCCTGAACAATTCCAGCCCGGGACAGGCAATTTACGAGCCGTTCATGGGTTCCGGCACTACACTGATTGCGGCCGAAACTACCGCGCGGGTTTGTTACGGCATCGAACTGGATCCTGCCTATGTCGATGTGGCGGTGGAACGCTGGCAGCAATTTAGCGGCGAGGCGGCAGTGCTCGACGGGGATGGTCAAAGCTTTGACGAGATCAAAGCCGCGCGGGCTGCGGCATGAGCCAGTCCCGAGCCATGTCGTTCTTTGAGGCTATTGCAAATGTGGTGATCGGTTACGGCGTGGCTGTCCTGACACAAATCCTGATCTTTCCGATGTTTGGTCTGCACGCGTCGCTGTCCCAGAACCTCAAGCTGGGCGCGGCCTTCACGGTTGTATCAATCCTGCGCAGTTTTGCACTGCGGCGCTTATTCGAGACACTCCGTGTTCGTAATCCCCGATAAAAACGCCGCCCTGTCGGATCGGCGATGGGCGCGATAATCTGTAATCAGTTTTCTATACGATAAACCCGCCCGCGCCCCTCGATCTTTTCGGAAATCACCGCCAGCCCCAGCTTTTTCTTCAGCGTCCCCGAGATAGCACCGCGAACGGTGTGGGCCTGCCAACCGGTAGCGGCAACGATTTCGTCGAGGCTGGCGCCGCCTGGAACTTCCAGCAAGGCAACCAGCTGTGTTTGCTTTGTTCCGACGCGTGGTTTCGCCGGTTTGGCCTCGAGCGTGTCGACAGCGGCTTTACGCGGACCGTTGCGCAGCTTTGCCATTGCCCGCACCACCACCGGATCAACTCCGATGGCGGCCAGCCCTGCGCTCGTCGCCACCAGCGTAGTGCCACAACCATCGCCGGTTTCGCGCCAGAGCGGTTCGCCTTTTTTGGTGTTAGCCTCGATCTCCTCGATGAGGCCGCGCTCGATCATTATGCAGACGAGTTTTTTGGCAACCGCTCCGTGCAGGCCTTTGGGTAGCGGCATCGCCAGATTGCCTGCGCGCCGCGCTGCAGCATTCAGAATACGGGATTGGGTATCGGTGAGTTTGGTCATAATTG
>CAKZNY010000221.1 GCA_937132145.1 uncultured Paracoccaceae bacterium
CCGCCGAGCCGCAGGCGAGGCCACGCCCAACGGGAGGGGTTTGATCTTTGATCAAGCGCCCGACAGGCGGGAGTGCTCCCGCCCTTCGGTTGGGCCGGGCCTCGCCTTCGGCTCGGTGGTTGTGCCGATTTGTAAAGTTGCGAACCGATTACGAATTCTGTACCTCACAAAAAAAGGGCAGGGCGTTTGACCGCCCTGCCCTAAACTTTCAGATCACGCGAATTATTTGCGCGTGATGACTTTCCAGAAGCCAGCTTCGACAACCGAGATCACAACCTCATCAACACCACGGTGATCATCTGGGCCGTACGTGATTTGCGTGTCACCCAGCGGATCGTAGTAGTCCAGCGACTCCATACCTGCGATAAAGCTTGCATGCGTCAGGTCAGGGCCCGCCGCTTCAAGCGCCATCACGAAGGTTTGTGCAGCCTGATAACCCAACATGGCAAAGCCGCCAGCCGGTTTATCGTATTTCGCTGCATAAGCCGCGATGAACGCCGCAGGGGCTTCGTCGGTGGCACGTGCGGCAAGATCAACCCAACCGGAAGCGGCGTAAAGCCCTTCGGTCACACCACCTGGAACAGCCGCAACAACAGCAAGGAAGTTGGCGGAGGTCGAGAGGAACTTAACGTCTGTCCAACCCAGTTTCTTGGCCGTACCAACAACCGTAATAGCTTGGCGAACGCCCAGACCAATGGTGATAACGTCACAACCGGCAGCTTTCAGCTTGGTTAGCGAGCCAACAAAATCCAGCTCGTCCGGTTTATGCGTGGTTTCAGCTGCAAATGTGATGCCCAGAGTTTCCGCAACATCCTTGGAGCTGCGCTCGATTTCATTACCAAAGCCAGACGGGATGTACATGGAACAAACTTCCGTCCCGCCGAACTCGCCTACCAGATACGTGACGCCAGCTTGAACCTGATCATAATAGCTGGAGAAACCGGTGAACTTGTTCCCGATCGGATCCTGCAACATGCTTTGAGCCGCCGACAGCGGGCCGACGTTGGGAATGCCTTTCGGGTCGAGCAGCTTGAAGCCCGCCTCGTTCATTGGCGTGCCCAGCGACAGCAACATCGCAAAGACGCGGTCTTTGTTCAGCAGTTTGTTATAGCCCTGCATGGCGCGCGGCACCTGATACCCGTTGTCTTCAACGATAAAGCGGATCGTGCGGCCATGCACACCACCAGCGGCGTTAACCTCGTCGAAATACATGTTGGCACCCGCGGTGGCCGGAACCCCGACGGCCGCGAAAACGCCGGACAGATCGTTAACGGACCCGATCAGCACTTCGGTATCGCTAACGCCTTGTGTCTGGGCGCTTGCGGCCCCGACGATAGCCAGCGATGCGGCGGTGATTGTTGTTAAAAGTTTCTTCATATTTTCCTCCCAAGGAATTCTGGGCATATGCCCTTAGCTATACATTTGCTCGATCAGCGCATTGTGTTTTTTCTCCACCAAGCCGCGCTTCAGCTTCATGGTTGCTGTCAACTCGTCGTCTTCCGCCGTTAACAGAACATTAATCAGACGGAAGTCCTTGATCTGTTCGACACGGGCAAACTCCTTGTTTACGGCCTCGACCACGGACCTGATAAGAGCCGTGATTTCCGGGGCCGCACAAAGAGATGCAAAGTCACTAAACGGGATTTTTCCGTCTTGTGCAAATTTTTCGACATTTTCCTGATCGATCATTACCAGACAAGTCAGGTATTTACGCCGATCCCCGATCACCACCGCGTCGGAAATGTAGGGCGAGAACTTCAGGCGGCTTTCGATTTCAGCCGGGGTGATATTCTTGCCCCCTGCCGTAATAATAATGTCTTTCAAGCGGCCCGTGATGCTCAGGTAACCGTCGCCGTCGATATTCCCCACATCGCCCGTGCACAACCAGCCGTCATCGGTAAACGTCTCGGCGGTTTTCTCGCTGTTGCGCCAATACCCGACAAACGAGTTCAGCCCTTTGGTCAAAATCTCGCCGTCCGCAGCTATTTTCAGCTCCACCCCTGCAACTGCTTGCCCGACCGTGCCGATCTTGTTGGCACCTATACGATTAATCGAACAAATGCCGGCGTTTTCGGTCATCCCGTAGCCTTCCAAAAGGTTAACGCCAATGGCCGTGTACCATTTCAACAGTTCGGGCGAAATTGGCGCGGCCCCTGTGGTTGCCCGCCTAATCCGGTCCAGCCCCAGCATCCGGCGCAGGTTTTTCAGCACCAGCAGATCCCACAGCGCGTAATTTGCGCTCACCAGTGCTGGCACAGGTTTGTTATCCAGCAGATACCCCACCCGCTTCATCCCCGCCTTGATCGCCAACCCGTAAGCCAGCCGCCCGATGCCCGTGGCCTCTTGCGCCAAAACCGTCACCCTCGAGTACACCTTTTCCCAGACGCGCGGAACGGCGGTAAATGTGTGGGGCGAGAGTTCTTGCAAGTTGTCAAAAACCGTCTCGGGGCTTTCGGCAAAATTCACCGTGCAACGCGCTGCAATCGGGCCATAGACGGAAACCGAGCGTTCCAGAACATGGCTGAGGGGCAGGAAACACAACTGTTCGTCGGTCTCGAAAACGGGCACGGAATGCAGCCCTGCCTCGATGGTCGCCATGATGTTTTCCTGACTAAGCATCGCCCCTTTGGGCGCCCCCGTCGTGCCGGATGTGTAAATCAACAGCGCGGTATCGGCGGGTTTAACCGCCTTGATTGATGCCGCAAACATGTCAGGGTTTTGGGCATTATGCGCCACGCCAAGCGCGTAAAGATCATCGAGGAAAATGAAACGGTCGTCGTTCAGGTCGTGCAGCCCGTCCTTATCCAGAATGATGACTTTCTTGATCAGGGTCGCCTGATCCGCGATTTCCAGAAATTTATCGAGCTGCTCGTCGTTCTCGACAATCAAAAACGTGCTGCCGGAATCGCGCAGTAGATAATCTAGCTGTCTAGCACTATCGGTCGTATAAACCCCCGAACAAATACCGCCCACGCACTGGACGCCCATATCGAAATACAGCCATTCCTTGCGGTCCTCCGACAGGATCGAGACCACCTCGCCGCGTTTCAGGCCCAGTTTTTCCAGCCCCATACCGATGTTTTTGGCCGCCTCGTAATACTCCGCCCACGAATAGGCCTGCCAGATGCCTAAATCCTTTTCACGGTGCGCGGTGCGGCTCCCAAGTTCAGCACATCGCTTGGCGAACAACGCCACGCATGTGTCCACGCCGTCGATCAACATCGGGCGTTCACCCGGTGTTGCGTTCACCCGAATGCCGCGAATTTCCTGTTCCAGAGGTTTATTCATACCCACCCCCTATCGCCACGTTTTGCGACGTTTCCAGCGCCGCTCGCTGCGCTGGCTGTCTTCTTGTATGCCCAAATAGAAGCTCTGAATGTCTTCCGAGGCTGCCAGATTTTCCGCCGTGTCGTTCATCACCATGCGCCCGACCTCCATCACGTATCCCGCATCCGCCAGATTGAGGGCGACGCGGGCGTTTTGTTCCACCAACACCATGGTCACGCCCTCGTCCTTGTTCAGCCGTTCCAGAATGCCGAAAATCTGTTGTATCAACAGCGGGCTAAGACCTAAGGAGGGTTCGTCCAGCAGCATAATTTTGGGCCGCAACATCAACCCACGCCCAATCGCCAGCATCTGTTGCTGACCACCTGACAGGGTTCCGGCTTCCTGATTTCGACGCTCCGCAAGGATCGGGAAATACTCGAAAACCATCTCGCGATCCCGCGCAATTCCAGCCTTGTCGTTGCGCGTATAAGCCCCCAGAGACAGGTTTTCATTGACAGTCAGCAGCGGGAAAACCTCGCGCCCCTCGGGCACATGCACGATGCCTTTTTTGACGATCACGTGCGGCTCCAACCCTTGGATTTCCTCGCCGTCAAAGATCACTTGGCCTTTTTCGGGGTCCATAATGCCGGATATTGTCTTGAGCAGGGTCGATTTTCCCGCCCCGTTCGCGCCCAGAACCGTAACGATCTGGCCTTTTTCGACCGTCAGGCTGATGCCGCGGATGGCCATGATCGGGCCGTAATAACTTTCAAGATTGCGGATTTCCAGCAAGTGTCCCATCACGCAGCCCCCACGCCGAGGTATGCCTCGATTACGGCAGGGTTTGCCTGCACTTCGGCAGGCGTGCCTTCGGCCAGTTTCGCCCCGTCAGCCAGCGCCAGAACGCGATCACATACGCTGGAAACCAGCCCCATGTCGTGTTCCACCATCAGCACCGTGATGCCCATCTGTTTGCGAATATCGTCAATCCACCAGCGTAAATCCTGCGTTTCCTCGACCGAGAGGCCCGAGGCAGGTTCGTCCAGCAACAGCAATTTGGGACCAGAGGCCAACGCGCGCGCCAGTTCCACCACCTTGCGAATACCGTAGGGCAATCCGGCGATCAGTTTGTCGCGGTAGGGTTGCAGGTCGAGAAAATCGATCACCTCTTCCACCGCCTCGCGATGCGCGATTTCCTCGCGTCGGACCTTGGGGGTGAACAGAATTTCCTGAATCATATTCGTGTTGCGATGCCGATGCCGCCCGACCAGCAGGTTTTGCAGAACGGAGGCATTGTCGAACAGCTCGATATTCTGAAACGTCCGCGCGATGCCAAAATCGGCGATGCGCTCGGGCGGGTGATCCAGCAGGTTGTGACCATCAAATTCAATCGACCCGCTTACCGGATCGTAAAACCGCGAGATCAGGTTGAACACCGTCGATTTTCCCGCACCATTAGGGCCAACGATGGCGTAAACCTCGCCCTCTTCGACGCTGAAGCTGAGGTTATCCACCGCCGTCACGCCGCCGAATTTCAGGGTGATGTTTTTGATTTCCAACAGGCTCATCGTAAACGCTCCGTCTTCAGGTAAGACTTTTGGCGTTTGAACATGTCTTTACGGGCAAACGGGAACAGCTCGAACCAGATACGGGTTTTGACCCAGCGGCCATATATCCCGTCAGGTTCAAACAGGATGAACAGGACAAGGATCATACCGAATACGCCGAATTCCAGACCGGGGATTGCAACGCTCGACGTGCCGAACCAGCCTTTGGCGATCGACAGGCCTTGCGGCAGGAACGCCACGACGAAAGCCCCGAAAAACGCCCCGTGGATAGAGCCAAGCCCCCCGATCACGATCATCATCAGCAACTGGATGGAAATCACTATGGTGAACGTCTCGTTATTAACCATGCCGGAATAATACCCCATCAATGCACCGCCAAGACCGGTTATAGCGCAGGAAATTCCGAAGGCGGTCATTTTGGTGCGCGCAATGTGAACCCCCATCGCGGCCGCCGAAACCTCGGAGTCGCGCACCGCCGCAAAGGCCCGCCCAAGCGGCGAGCGCAGAAGGTTGCGATATATCAGCGTGCAGACGACAGCCGTGAACAGCACGAGATAATAGAACCGGTCCGGTTGGGTCCAGCGTTCAATCTCGAAGCCGAAAATGTCGATTGTGGGGGGGAACATGCCAACAACGCCACCCGTCCACCGCTCGGTCAAGACGATGATGTCATCGGCAAGGATCGAGATCGCCATGGTCGCAATCGCAAGGTAGATGCCGTGCAAGCGCAGCGCAGGAATGGCAATTATTGTCCCGACCACACCGGTAATAATACCCGCCAGCGGGAAGGAAATTATGAACGGCACGCCTTTGTCCAGCAATATCAAGTTGCTATACGCCCCGAGCGCAAGGAACGCCGCATGGCCAAGGCTGACCTGTCCGGTTTGCCCTGTTAGCAGCATCAACCCGAGGCCGGCGATGGCCCAGATCAGGACATTGGTCGCCTCGCCCAGATAAAAGTCCCCGATCAAAAACGGTAGCGCGACGGCGAAGACCAGAAGGGCGGCGTATTTGAGAAAGGTGGTTCTGTCCGCAAACAGGCGGATGTCGTGATTGTAGGTGGTCTTGAAATGAATGCGCATGGATCAGACCTTCTTTGTGCGAACTTGGCTGAACAACCCGTGCGGGCGGAACACCAGCACTAACAGCAGCAGCACATAGGGGGCCATTTGCGAATAGCCTGCGGGCAGGTAGCGGGCGGCGAACGGCTCGATCACGCCAATGATAAGGCCGCCGACCAGTGCGCCGGGCAAAGAGCCGAAACCGCCAATCACGGCGGCCGCAAACGCCTTGATCCCCAGCATTCCCGCGTTCGGGTCAATCGCGCCCTTGGAGGCAAACAGAATGCCCGCAACCGCAGCAACAACACCGGACAGCGCCCAGATAAACCCTTGCACGCGCTTGACCGGAATGCCCATGTAATACGCCGCCATCTGGTTTTGCGAGGCGGCCTGCATCGCCAGCCCCAGCTTGGTATGCTTGAAGAACTGGAACAACGAGAATGTCAGCAGGGCTGTGACCACAATGATCGTCACATCCGCCATCCCCAACACCACGCCACCAATCGTCACATCGCCCACCGCCAATGGGGATTGCAGCGTTTGGGGTTCATGCCCCCAAAACACGCCGGCGAAAAAGCGGATAACAAACCCCAGTGCAATCGTCAGGATAACCACCGCCGTCTGGCTTTGCCCGAACATGCGGCGGATGATGGTAACATCCAGCAGATATCCCAAAAGCCCCATCGCCGCCATCGCCATCGGTGCGGCGATCCAGAACGGCAGCCCCATATATTCCGTGTTGGTCAGCCAAAGCGCAATAAATGCGCCAAACATCATGAAGTCGCCCTGGGCGAAGTTCACGGATTCGGTCGCTTTGTAGATCAGCACAAATCCCAGCGCGATCAGACCATAAACACTGCCGTTTGCAAGTCCGCTGACAAACAGTTGTAAAAACTCCAAATCAATTCTCCCGAACCGAAGGCATTTGGCTTCCGGCGTTGATATCGGCAGGTTTTTGGTCCTGCGCATCAGTCCAATAGATCAGGACCGTTTTTTGTAATCAAAAGCTAGCATTAGTGTACTGACCCGATCAAGCTTTTCGACGATTTCGGTCCGGTTCTTCCGTTACGTCAACTGAAAACCGAAGAAAGCCTGCTGCCCGGGTTTCGCGAGGTTTTGAAAATGCGCGCGCAGGCAAGCTACCCTTGGCGGGCATATTTGAAATCGCAGGGGAATGATATTCCCGATGATCCTCGGTTTTACAGCGCCAAGCATATAGTGACACCGCTTTTCTTACCAA
>CAKZNY010000222.1 GCA_937132145.1 uncultured Paracoccaceae bacterium
TCGCCACCCGTGCGAACATATACATCCGTAACACCTCGTTCATTTTCGCCTGATAGCAGGCGTAGGGTGCGTGGTTCCCACGCACCACCACCCCATCACCACAAACACCCCGTGATGATCCCGTTTCCCCTCCACCCTCAATGCATTCGGCCGATCTCGAACGGTGCGCGGGGACCGCACACCCTACCTTTCGCCATTTTCATACGTTCGGGATTGTTGACCCGTAGGGTGTGCGGTCCCCGCGCACCGTCCGCCACGTCAAAACAACTCCCCATGCCGATTCCGCTCTCCACTCGCCTCAACATATTTCGCCACCCGTGCGAACATATACATCCGTAACACCTCGTTCATTTTCGCCTGATACCCCGCGCCGCTGCGCTTGAAGAACTTCACCACTTCCTCGTCAACTCGAGCCGTGATGCGCGTGGTCTTCGGTCGTTCGGGGTATTTATCCTCCATCGAGTGCCAGCCCTTGGGGAAGTGGTCGGTGAATAACTTCTGGGTATTCAAATCAGTTTCATGGCGATGCATCCGAAGGCGATGCAAACTCTCCTCCAGCTCATACTCCGCGATGCGTTCGGCTTTGGTTGGTTTGCGGTCAATATCTTCTAAAATCAAAATGGCCTCCTGAAAAATTCAAGAGACCACTTTAATCGAAAAAGGTTAATTTATCGTATGCCAAAATCGTGCATACGGGTTGTGTACGGGTTGTGTACAGGTTGTGCACACGAAAAACCGCCCCGAAACCCGATTAGTTAATCGCCGGAACCATCCCTTTTTCAGCCGCCAATTCGCGCATCTTTTTCTGCAATTTCTCGAACGCCCGCACTTCAATCTGGCGGATGCGTTCGCGGCTAACACTGTAGACTTTGCTCAACTGTTCCAGCGTCTTGGGTTCCTCGGACAAGCGCCGCTCCGTCAGGATATGCTGCTCCCGCTCGTTCAATTCAGCCATGGCCGCAACTAACAGCTCGCGGCGCTGCTCCAGCTCGTCTTTTTCGGCGTAATCCGCAGCCTGATCCGCATCTTCATCCTCCAGCCAGTCCTGCCATTCCGCAGCCCCCTCGCCGTCACTCTTGACCTGCGCATTCAGGCTCGCATCCCCGCCACTCATGCGGCGGTTCATCGAGATCACTTCTTTTTCCGTCACATTCAGTTGCGTCGCGATTATCTTAACGTTTTCAGGGCGCAGATCGCCTTCCTCCAACGCGCCAATCTTGTTTTTGGCCTTGCGCAGGTTGAAAAACAGCTTCTTTTGCGCCGACGTCGTACCCATCTTAACCAAAGACCAGGACCGCAGCACATATTCCTGAATGCTGGCGCGAATCCACCACATGGCATAGGTCGCCAGACGGAATCCCCTCTCGGGATCGAACCGTTTCACGGCTTGCATCAGGCCCACGTTAGCCTCTGAAACCACCTCGGCGGTTGGCAATCCGTACCCGCGATACCCCATCGCGATTTTCGCCGCCAAGCGCAGATGCGAGGTCACCAACTTGTGTGCTGCATCGGTGTCCTCGTGGTCCACCCACGCTTTCGCCAGCATGTATTCCTGCTCGGGTTCCAACATGGGAAACTTGCGAATCTCGCGCATATAGTTCGAGAGACCCTGCTCGGGCGATGGTGCCGGTAAATTGGTGTAATTGCTCATCTATCCTCCTCCGGTGCTGTTTAGCGCACGTTGAGTATGTATATGTGGTTAACATTGAGGGTTTCAAGAGTTACCCTTTTCGCAATTCCTTCATGATGTTCTCCAAATCCTCAGGCAACGGCGCTTTGAATTCAAGCCCTTCACCTGTCACCGGATGCACGAAACCAAGCGTTGCTGCGTGCAGCGCTTGGCGCCCGAACCCGCGCAATGCTTCGGCGGCCTCAATCGAGATCGCACCCTTCTGGATGGCACGCCGCGAGCCATAAACCGGATCGCCAACCAGCGCGTGCCCCGCGTATGTCATATGCACACGAATTTGATGCGTGCGCCCTGTTTCCAACCAGCAATCGGTCAGGGCGGCTACGGGCTTCTCCGACGGTCCGAACGCCTCGACCACCCGCGTGCGCGTGATCGCGTGTCGGCCGGCATCCACCACAACCGTCATGCGTTTACGGTCATGCTTGTGCCGCGCGATGTTGCCGGAAATCCGGATCACGCCGCTCGGCTCGAACGTCACACCTTTCACGCCAGACAGCCGAGGGTCCGCCGCGGACGGTGCCCCCCAAACCAGCGCCAGATAGTGCCGTTCCATATCGTGCGAGGCAAACATCGCCGCCAGCCCTTGATGCGCCTCGTCTGTTTTCGCCACGACCAACAGGCCGGATGTGTTTTTGTCGATCCGGTGCACAATGCCCGGCCGCTTTTCCCCTCCGATTCCCGAAAGACTATCGCCGCAAAGATGTAACAAAGCGTTAACGAGCGTCCCCGTTTCCGACCCCGGTGCCGGATGCACCACCATTCCGGCAGGTTTGTTAACCACGATAAGATATTCGTCTTCAAATACCACATCCAGCGGAATATCCTCGGGCATCGCCTCGATATCCGTCGCCTCCGGCATATCGACCAGCCAAATCTGTCCAGCAGAAACCTTGGCTTTCGGCTCACGCGCCACTTCGCCGCCCTCTAGCCGCACGGCACCTTCCAGAATTAAATTCTGCAAACGCGACCGTGAAAGCGTCACGCCCTCTGGCACAACCGCCGCCAAAGCTTTATCAAGGCGGGAAGCAGGGGTCAGCCCCAGCGCCAGCCGCAACGGATTTTCAAAAGGGTCTGCCATGAGCGAATCAACTCCTGTAAACGACGAGATACCCGAACCCGCCAACCTGCGCTTCTTGCGCCGATTGGTGACGGTGCTGACCGCGACAATGATATTGGGTCTCCTAACCATTGTCGTGATGTTTGTCATCAAGTTCATGGTGCCCATGACCAAGCCGCTGGCGCTGCCAGCGGCGATCGCGCTACCCGACGGCCAAACCGCGACGGCTATAACCCAAGGATTGGACTGGATCGGCGTGGTCACCACCGACGCCAGCGGCATCGAGCGCATCCACATTCTGAACCTGAACGGGACCCCGCGCCAAGTCATAAGCATAACCCCATGAGCCTTCCTGCCGGATTTCTTGATGATTTACGTGAACGCACGTCCCTGACCCAAGTGGTCGGGCGTAAAGTCATGTGGGACAACAAGAAATCCAACCCCGGCAAGGGCGATATGTGGGCGCCCTGCCCGTTCCACCAAGAAAAAACCGCCAGTTTTCATGTCGATGACCGCAAGGGATTCTATTACTGTTTCGGGTGCCACGCGAAAGGCGACGCGATTGGTTTTGTCAAAGATACCGAGAATGTCGGCTTTATGGAAGCCGTCGAGATATTGGCGCGCGAGGCCGGTATGCCCGTTCCCAAATCCAGCCCGCAAGAACAGGAACGCGCCGACGTTCGCAAAACGCTGGCCGAAGTGATGGAGCACGCGGTGAACTTCTACCGCATGCAATTGCACTCGGCCAAAGCCGCCGAGGCCCGCGCCTACCTTGAAAAACGCGGTCTGCCCGAATCAACGTTGGAGCGATTCGAAATCGGCTTCGCCAGCGACGCCCGCACCGCCCTTTTCGAAGCCCTCACCGCCAAAAGCATCCCCGCCGAGCAAATCATCGAGGCAGGCCTTTGCATCAAACCAGATGATGGCGGCAAACCCTACGACCGTTTCCGTGGCCGTATCATGTTTCCCATCCGTGATGCGCGCGGCCGTTGCATCGCCTTTGGTGGCCGCGCCATGGACCCGAACGCCCGCGCCAAATACCTGAATTCCAACGAGACACCGTTGTTCGACAAAGGCCGCAGCCTATACAACCATGGCCCCGCGCGCGAAGCATCGGGCAAGGCAAACGCCTTGATCGTCGCAGAGGGTTACATGGACGTGATCGCCTTGGTGCAGGCGGGGTTCGAGCACTCCGTCGCGCCGCTGGGGACGGCTATTACCGAAAACCAGTTGGCAATGATCTGGCGTATATGCCCTGAACCGGTGATTGCGCTGGACGGGGATAACGCTGGCATCAAAGCCGCGCAACGCCTTATTGACCTCGCCCTGCCGCTGCTTGAGGCGGGGAAATCGTTGCGGTTTTGCATCCTGCCCGAAGGCCTCGACCCTGATGATTTGATCCGCGCCCAAGGTGCCGAGGCTATGCAAAAGCTGATCGACAATGCCCAGCCGATGGTGGATTTGCTGTGGCAACGCGAAACCGAGGGCAAGATTTTCGACAGCCCCGAGCGCCGCACCGCCCTTGATGCCAGCCTTCGCAAATCGATCCAGCAGATCAAAGACCCCAGCCTTCGTGGCCATTACGGTGCTGCGATTAACGAGCGTCGCCAGACCCTTTTCGCCCCCGCCCAAACCCAAACCGGCAATAAACCGTGGCAAGGCAACCAGCGCCAAGCCGGTAAACCATGGGGCAACCGTGCGCCGAGCGGCCCGACACCGGGCGCGAAATCCTCCATGCTGGCACAGTCAAACGCCGGCCCCGAAACAGACGCCCGTGTGCGCGAATGCGCCATCCTGTTGGGCTGCATCAACCACCCGCAACTGGCCGAAAAATTCGAAACTCGATTGGAGCGCGCCCGCTTTATATCACCCGATTTGCAACAAATCCGCGACGCCCTCTTGTCCTCGCTGTTACAGACCCCACATCAGCCGGATACAGAACGACGCGAACACCTGATTGACGCGATGCAGGCAATCCTCGGCTTCGAGCCATTGGCGAAACTTCTGTCCATCGGCCAAGTCCGCGCCCACCCCTATTTGCGCGTCGGCGCGAACGTTGAGCTGGCCACACAAGCCATCGACGAGGAGTTGGCGAAACACGCCGCAACGCTCGGTATTGTCGAGGAAATAAAAGATGCCGAGGAGGAGATAACCGGCGTGGCTGACGAGGGCCTCACGTGGCGCATAAGCGAGGCCCGCGAAGTGCCAAACAAAATTGCGCGCGAATCACTTGGTGGTGATTCGGCTGGTATAAGTGACGAGAGCGGGTTATCTAAAAGCCTGCAAAAACTGATAGATCAGAAGATTTGGGAAAAGAAAAAGCACTAGTAGCCCTTGCGAATCAGTGATTCGCAGTAGAAATTCCCTACAACCCAATATTCGGCCAAGTGATTCGCGGCTGAACTACCTACGGAGTAGCCCATGGCCGCTAGAGATGACGAGCATAAAACTGGTGAAGATCAACAGGATAACTCGGGTCCTATACTCGATATGAGCCAGACTGCGATCAAGAAAATGATCGCATTGGCCAAGACACGCGGCTACATCACCCACGATGAACTTAACAAGTTCATGCCTGCCGATCAGGTTTCGTCCGATCAGATCGAAGATATTATGGCAATGCTCTCGGATATGGGCATCAATATTATCGAGGGCGAAGAGGCAGAAATCGAGCCCACAGAAACCGACGAAGAAGAGATCGGCGCAACCACATCGCGTGAACTTGTCGCCGCTGCCGCCACCACCGAAACGCTTGATCGTACCGACGATCCTGTGCGGATGTACCTGCGCGAAATGGGCACGGTTGAACTACTGTCCCGCGAAGGCGAAATCGCCATTGCCAAGCGTATCGAGGCGGGTCGTTCCACCATGATCGCCGGCCTGTGCGAAAGCCCGCTGACGTTTCATGCGATCACCATTTGGCGCGAGGAGCTGTTGGAAGAAGAGATCATGCTGCGCGACGTGATCGACCTAGACGCAACCTTCGGCCAGCAGATGGAAGAAGACGGAGAGGAACAGGTTGGCCAAACGGTCAAAACCGAAGCCCCCGCAGTCGAGAAGAAAGAAAAAGAACAGGTTCTGGACGCTGACGGAAACCCCGTCGAACTGGACGACGACGAGGATGACGAGGAAGAAGAAGAGGCCGCAAACCTGTCGCTCGCCGCGATGGAGGCTGTGCTAAAACCCATCGTTCTGGAAACACTGGACAAGATCGCCGCTGACTATGAGCGCCTCGCCGAGATGCAGGAAAGCCGCATGGCTGCCGCACTCAACACGAACGAAACCTTCACCCTTACTCAGGAACGCGAATACCAACGCGTGCGCGCCGAGATTGTGGTGTTTGTGAACTCCATGCACCTCCACAACAACCGGATCGAGGCGCTGGTTGACCAGCTTTACGGCATCAACCGCAAGATCATGAGCCTGGACAGTGCCATGGTGAAACTGTCCGACAAGGCCCGCGTTAACCGTCGCGAATTCATCGAAGAATACAAAGGCGCAGAGCTGGACCCAGACTGGATGAAGCGCGTCTCTACGCTCGGAACCCGTGGTTGGGATATCCTGACCGGCGAAATGAAGGAGCAGGTCGAAGAAGTCCGCGCCGAAATGGCCGAGGTTGGTCAACACATCGGCGTAGATATATCCGAATTCCGCCGCGTTGTGCAGCAGGTTCAGAAGGGCGAAAAAGAAGCCCGCTCCGCCAAGAAAGAGATGGTCGAAGCCAACCTGCGTCTGGTGATTTCGATCGCCAAGAAATACACCAACCGTGGTTTGCAGTTCCTCGACCTCATTCAGGAAGGCAACATCGGCCTGATGAAAGCCGTGGATAAATTCGAATACCGCCGTGGTTATAAGTTCAGCACGTACGCGACATGGTGGATCCGCCAAGCGATCACCCGCTCCATCGCCGATCAGGCCCGCACCATCCGTATTCCGGTCCACATGATCGAAACGATCAACAAACTTGTGCGTACCGGTCGCCAGATGCTGCACGAAATCGGCCGCGAGCCGACCCCCGAAGAACTGGCCGCCAAGCTGCAAATGCCGCTTGAAAAGGTCCGCAAGGTGATGAAAATCGCCAAAGAGCCGATTTCTCTGGAAACCCCGATCGGTGACGAAGAAGACAGCCAGTTGGGTGATTTCATCGAGGACAAAAACGCCGTCCTACCACTGGAATCCGCCATTCAGGGCAACCTGAAAGAAACCACAACACGGGTTCTGGCCTCGCTGACACCCCGCGAAGAACGCGTGCTGCGCATGCGTTTCGGTATCGGCGTGAACACCGACCACACACTGGAAGAGGTAGGCCAACAGTTCAGCGTAACCCGCGAGCGTATCCGTCAGATCGAGGCGAAAGCGTTGCGGAAGTTGAAGCATCCTAGCAGGTCGCGAAAGTTACGTAGTTTCTTGGATCAGTAAACGGTAGGGTGCGTGGTCTCCACGCACCACTCAGCCAGTTAGCTA
>CAKZNY010000223.1 GCA_937132145.1 uncultured Paracoccaceae bacterium
TTGACGAGCTTTGTCCAATCGAAAATGCAGCCATGGCGGATCGCACTGTGATCGAGTGGGACAAGGACGATATCGACACGCTCGGCATCCTCAAGGTCGATGTTCTTAGCCTCGGGATGCTGACGTGCATTCGCAAGTGTTTTGATTTGATCGCCCAGCATGGTGGCCCGCAATACACGCTGGAAAATATGCCGAAGGAAGACCCTGAAACCTACGAAATGCTTTGCCAAGCCGACGCTATCGGAGTCTTTCAGGTTGAAAGCCGCGCTCAGCTGAATTTCCTGCCCCGCATGAAACCACGCGAGTTTTATGACCTTGTGATCGAGGTCGCCATTATCCGTCCCGGCCCCATTCAAGGCGACATGGTCCATCCTTATATTCGCCGTCGCCAAGGTCGCGAAAAGGTTGAATTTCCCTCTGATGAGCTGCGCGAGGTTCTTGGCAAAACTCACGGTGTGCCCCTGTTTCAGGAGCAAGCCATGCAGATAGCGATTGTTGCGGCAGGGTTCTCGGCTGAGGATGCTGACCGCCTGCGCCGCTCGCTGGCCACATTCCGGCGTATGGGGACGATCAGCACGTTTCGCGATAAGTTTATCGGCGGAATGCTGGCCAAAGGCTACGAGCCTGCATTCGCCGAGCGTTGTTTTTCACAAATCGAAGGGTTCGGCGAATACGGGTTCCCAGAAAGCCATGCCGCCAGTTTTGCGCTGTTGGTCTACGCCTCGGCATGGTTGAAATGCCACCATCCGGCGGTATTCGCCTGCGGTTTACTAAACTCACAACCGATGGGGTTTTACGCCCCCGCCCAAATCGTGCGCGACGCTCGCGAACACGGGATCGAAGTGCGCCCCATATGCGTGAACGCCAGCGCTTGGGACAACATATTAGAGCGCCGCTCCGATGGTAGTTTTGCGCTGCGGTTGGGGTTTCGGCAAATCAAGGGTTTCCGTGAAGAAGACGCCGACTGGATTTTTGCCGCGCGTGGCAACGGTTACCCCGACCCCAACAGCGTCTGGTTGCGCGCCAACATCGCCCCCAAACCGTTAGAGCGGCTGGCCGAGGCCGACGCCTTTGCCAGCATGGGGCTGACCCGCCGCGCGGCACTGTGGCAGGTAAAGGCGATTAAAACACAAGATTCGCTGCGACTGTTCAACGACCCCATCGAGGGCGAGGGCATTATAGAACCGGAAGTCGCACTTCCGGCAATGAATCTAGGCGAAGAGGTGGTGGAGGATTACGTCTCCATGCGGCTAAGCCTGCGCGCCCACCCGATGGAACTGCTCCGCCCCTCGATGCGGGGTTTGACGCCAAACGGTGATTTGTTAACTGCGCCGCTTGGCCGAACGGTTGTCAGTGGCCTTGTAATCACCCGCCAACGACCCGGCACTGCATCGGGGGTGATTTTTATAACGCTTGAAGATGAAACCGGCGTTTGTAACGTAATCGTCTGGCGGAAAATCTACAAAGCCTTCCGTCGTGCCGTGATCGCGGGCCGTTTGCTGCGGGTCACAGGGTATTTGCAGCGCGAAGGGATAGTGACCCACCTGATAGCCCAAAAAGTTGAGGATTTATCTACGAATTTGTCCGTACTCGGACATCCGGATTACGAAATCGTTGGGGAGACAACACCGGAAACCGATACCGCTCCGCGCCAACACCGCGTCCGCGCCCGACATCCGAGGGAGCAGGCGAAGGTTCTGTTTCCAAGTCGGGATTTTCATTAAGTTGTAGGACTGACTTTGTCAGAGAAGCCTAAATGTTACGGCGGGCATGGAAAAAGCGTTGCTGAACGACGGCTCGCCTCATATTTAGGCCACCATCAAATCCACCTCCTTCTTCCCAGTTAGAGCCGCAAAATCATAATTCATCAGGTAAATACTCGGATTACGACAAGCACGCTTGTTTCACTTCTTCAGCAAAAAGGCGCATTCGGCGGTTGAGGCGGCGGTCTTCGGCGTGAAGCAGGTATATGCTCCAGT
>CAKZNY010000224.1 GCA_937132145.1 uncultured Paracoccaceae bacterium
CAAGTTCTACGATGCACCTGGGCAAGCGAAGCCGGATTGGTGGATCATCAGCCAACTGGCGAGGCGAATGGGCTTCGAGGGTTTCGATTGGGAAAACTCCAACGAAGTCGCTGAAGAAGCTGCGCGCTTCACCCGTGGCAGCCGCAAAGACTTCAATATGGTCAAAGTTGCTGCACAGCGCGAAGGGATTACTCTGCACGAGAAATTCCGCCGGATGGGAACCAACGGTATCCAGGGTCCCGTTTACATGAAGGACGACGGTACGCTGGTGGGGACGTTGCGTCTGCATGATACGCAACGAAGCCTACCGGGCGAAGGTCCGGCCGCTGCGAATATGTTCAATAAGAAATTGACACATTTCAACACGCAGACCGGTAAGCTGAACCTCCAGAAATCGCCATGGTCCTTGTTCTCGGATTATTGGGAATGGTTGAAACCGAAAGGTGACGAGTTGTGGTGTACTTCGGGTCGCTCGAACGAGCGTTGGCAGTCCGGTTTCGATGACCGCCGCCGCCCGTATATCGTGCAGCGTTGGCCTGACAACTGGGTCGAGATCAGCCATGAAGATGCCGCAGCACGTGGTATCGAGAGCGGTGACCTTGTCATGATCTCGTCCGATAGGGTTCCGTCCCTGAAAGACACCACATTGGGTATCGAAGGAGACGACTATTCCTTCTCTGGCCAAATGGCGGCGGGCAACGTGGAGCTAAGCGAAGCGGCTGTTACAGCGGTTGCTATGGTGACACGCGCGATCAAGAAAGGGGTCATCTATATGGACTTCTTGCACACCAGCCAGCCAGCAAACGCGCTGCAAGGCCGGGTCGTTGACTGGATCAGTGGTAACTACAACTACAAAATGGGTGTGGCGAAAATCACTAAAATTGGTGAATCTCCATACAAACACACCTTCCGATCCATGTCCTTCGCACCGCGTGACATCGTGATTTAACTGGTTGCAAATATGATAACTGTATCGGCCGTATTCTCGAAATATGGTCGATATTTTTTTATTTGATTGACTTAGATCAAGGTGGAGCGCGGTCGGCGCTGAATATGATCATCCAACAGAATTTAAGAAAGAATGAAACATGAAAACCGAAGTCGTAGATGTCTGCAGTGCAATTTTATCAGACGGAGCTGACGTTCACCGATGCGCTGCCGCGCGCGTGTTAGGGCATATTTCCACTTCGCAATCTGTCGAGGTGTTAACAAAATCCTTACTTGATGAAGACCCGGATGTCCGCACCGATGCTGCCGAGGCTTTGGGAATCATTGGTGACCCTTCCTGCGCCGAAGCATTAATGGAAAACCTGCTTAATGATCCGGATAGCGACGTGAAAAAGGCCGCGCTGGCCGCGTTGATCGGGATGAAGCACAAACCTGTTATTCCGCTGCTGCGGAAACTGACCGTGTCCCGTTCGGAAGATTTCCAGTGGGATGATGACGAATTTTATACCGAAGGCTGGGACAGCTGGCTGGACCTTCAACTGATGTCAATTCGCGGGATATCCGCGATGGGTGTCGAGGAGGCTGCGAGTGATATTTTAACCGCAATGGCGGATGAAATGGGACAAGACGTCTCGCAATCCGGTATCGCGTCGCTGGCAACTCTGGGTGAAATGGGCGCGGTTGCGATGGAGCTACTGCTGGATAACGGTGATGCGCGGATGCGCCGCCGAGTCGCCGAGGGCGTGGCCGCTGCAAATAATTATCATACCGACAGGCTTATCGCGGGTATGCTGACGGATGTGTCGCCACGTGTCCGTCAAATCACATTGCTAAGTCTAGACGCCGAAGACGCGCGTCTTGAAGCAATGTTTGATGATACTGACAGTAAAGTGCGGGCAACAGCGGTAAATCACGCGGGCCATAAATTTCCGGAAAAACTGCACGATCTGGTTGTTGACCTCGATCCCAAAATTCGCGCGGAAGTGTTTAAGGTTATTGCCAAACAGCCGCAGTTGTTTGAGGGCGAGAAGCTTGCCAAGTCGGTTCAAAAAGCCATCGCGGGCGAACCGGAAGCGGCAAAACAAGCGGCATTGGCCTGGATTGCGCTGTCCGGACCCAAGGGCATTAAAGGTCTGAACCACACCGTTGGAAATAAGTCGATACCGCTTGGATTTAGAATTGGCGTCATTGAAGCCATGCGAAAAGCTGGCGAACAGTCGATTCCATATCTTCTGGCTGCTGCTGGCGACGACGAGCGGCATTTGCGCTTGGCGACTTTAACTGCGTTGGTGGAATTCGCTGATACCAATCCGGTATGGCCAAACGCTGCGGGAGAGGGCTTGCTTGCCGCATTAAAAGGCGAGCTTGTGCTGCCGCCTGAAGAGGAGGCGGATGCGGAGGAAACCGAGGTGGTTGAGGCAAGTTTTGATCCCGGTGCCGAAGCCGAGGAGCAAGAGATCGACGCCTCTATGCCATTGATCCCCGAGTCAGCCCCACAATCCACCATTGATGCCATATTGTCAGGCGGATCAAATGTTGACGAGGAACCACAGGAGCCTGAAGAAATTGTCTTGTCCGAGCAAGACGAGCGTATGCTTGCGCTTTCCAAGCAACCCCGGTTGTCAAAGCGTAAGATGTCACTGGAATCTACCGTTGCCCCGCATCTGGATGTCCGCCGGTTCGCCGCGCGTTTATTGGGCGGGGTGGTAAATTCAGAGGTCACCGCAGAACTTGTTGTAAACCTTGATACCGACGATTCAGAGATGCGTGATTCACTGCTGTTTTCGCTCGTTGAACATGGCGAAAGAACCGGGGCCTTGCCCAATGCTGCATTTGAGGCGTTAGTAAATATTCTTGATACGCAGATGGTTGATACCCGTGTCATAGCTGTGCGTGCACTTGGATGGTTGGCAGGCGATGCCAGCGACGAAGTGCTGCACAAACTTTTGTCCGATCCGGAAGATTTCGTTCGCGTAGAAGCCGTCCGCGCACTTGGGCGCCGTGGTGTCGCTGATGACGCCGTCGTCGCTTGCTTGACAGACAGCTATCTGGGGGTCGGGATCGCCGCAGCGGCATCAATTGCCCAACATCGCGGGGATGAGGCGGTCGCGCCATTAGTCGATTTCGCGTTCAAGAACGACGGTGTCTATCGCAGGGATGTCGGAAAACTACTTGGAACCTACGCGCGAAATGCAGGTGTTAAACGTTTGCTCGAAGTCCTTGAAGACGAAAAATACCGCAGCAGCTGGCTGGTCCCGCTAGACGCGTTGGCCGAGGTTTTCCAGTTGCCGGTGGAAATAGAAGAAAGCAAAGCTGCCTGGGCTGTTCGGGCGCCTAATTTATAAC
>CAKZNY010000225.1 GCA_937132145.1 uncultured Paracoccaceae bacterium
GCCCTCAAGTGTCGCCACCCGTTCTTGCAAAACAGCAACCGTGGGGTTGGTCAAACGGGAATAAATATACCCGACTTCCTGAAGATTAAACAGCGCCGCCGCGTGGTCCGCATCGCGAAATACATAGGCCGTCGTCTGGTAAATCGGCGTTTGGCGCGCACCTGTGGCGGGGTCTGGCCGCGCGCCAGCATGAATTTGCAGAGTGTCAAAACCATAGGGTGTGTCGATCATGGGAATCTCCGTTGGTTGAAGTCGTGTGGTAGGAAGGGGCACAGGTGATGTGACAGATTTACGCCCTCATAATTTCGACGAAATAATCCCTGTGTTAAACCCCGCCTTGCGCAACTCGCCAAACAGGCGCTGGTGTTCGATTTTGGGGCAACGGTTCATGATGACGCGCAAACCGGAGGCCTCGGCTACCGCCTCGGCGGTCGTGTTTGTGACCCCGATCTGCATCCATATCGTGCGTAGGCCACGTGTTGAAAGGGCGGCAATAGCGTCGTCCACAATCGGCCCGACATGATCGGAGCGGCGGAAGATATCCACCATATCAATCGGCCCGGCTTTCGCAGGAATCTCGGCCAGTGACGGGTAAATCATCTGCCCGAACAACGTCTTACCCGCTTGCCCGGGATTGATCGGCACAATGCGATACCCCTTCAGGTTCAAGTAACGGGCCACAAAATAGGAAGGCCGCATTTCGTTCAGGGAAACCCCGACCATCGCAATGGTTTTGGTGGAGGTAAGCAATTCGCGCAGGAATTTGTCAGTATAGCCAGTCATGCCCGAAACCATACGTCTGATGAAATCTGTGCGCCAGACAAAAAAAGCGCCCAGACTAGGCTGGGCGCAGGTATGGAACGAGGGACAGTGATCGAAGCGTGCGTGTTCCGTTGCCCGCTTCGTTAATATAGGTAAGCTACCATCATCCGATTTAAAGTGCATTTCAGGTTATTGTGATCGGTTGGTTACTTTGGGCCAAAATCCGCTCAATCCAGTATTGCAGGCCAGTTCGCGTCACCCTTTGCAATGTTGCCCGGGATATCCTGTCGCCATAAGTCTCGTGCGCGCAAATTGGCGTTTAGATACAGTTTTCCCTCATAAACGGTCCATGCTTCTGGAGTTGTCGGCGCGATGGCACCCTTTGAGGCGGCATATGCGCAATATCCACCGAATCGCGGGGCGTAAGCCTCGGGGTTGTCGATGAACATGTTGAGGGTTTTGGTCGTGGCGAACAGCCAGATCGCGCCGTTCCATTCTGTGGAAAGCAGCGGCAGCCCCGCGATGGGTTCCGACTGGGTGAAATACGCCACCGTGTCGTAGCCATTGATCGCAATGTCATTGGAATTAGCGAATATCGGTGGGCTACCGGCAAACACTGGTGTGGCCATCGTGGCGGCGATGATGGCGAATATGGTTCGGCGTGTATACATTTGAACTCTCCAATGCGTGGGTTAGGTCAATTGTATCCGGTTTCGCACGATTTTGGAATTGCCCTCACGGCAAGTTGAAATCAATAGCGTCGAGGGTCAGAATTCCGCCTTCCAACGGTTCGCCGCATAAAGCGAAACGGCGGCGGCGTTGGAGACATTAAGCGACCCGAATTCCCCCGAGAATTCGATTTTGGCGATGCGGTGGCAGGTTTCCTTGGTGGATTCCCGCAACCCTGGCCCCTCGGCGCCCAGAACCAGTGCGATGGGCACGTTTGGCAAATCGGCGAATGCTTTTTCCAGCGTTATGTCGGCGGTGCCATCCAGCCCGATCAGGAAATATCCCATCTCCTTTAAGGACTCCATGGCTTTCACCAGATTACGAATGCGCAAATATGGCTGGCGTTCCAATGCGCCGGATGCGGTTTTTGCCAAGGCTCCCGTTTCGGGTGCAGAATGGCGTTGTGGCGCGATAACCGCGCGGGCCCCGAACACCTCGGCTGACCGCAGGATTGCGCCAACATTATGTGGGTCGGTGACACGGTCGAGCAGCAATACCAGCGGCGCTTCATCGCGAGGCGCACAAATCTCGGATACCGAGCCCCAGTCTAACGGTTTCACCTCTAACGCGGCCCCTTGATGCACCGATTGCGGATCCAGCGGCACGTCGAATTGACGTGCATCGACAACTTCCGGCTCGATGCCGGATTTGTCGATTGCCTCGTTCAGGCGATCAAAGGCGTTTTTGGTGACCACCAGCCGCAATTTTTCGCGCATCGGGTTTTCCAGCGCGTCGCGCACGGCGTGAATGCCAAACATCCAGACAGTTTCGGCGGCGCTCGCTGCACGGGCGCGTTCTTTTTCTACTACCCAGACCGGTTTCTTTTTGTTGCGCGGAGCCATGTTGTTTCCTTTTTGAAGGCTCGTGCATTGCCACGTTACCGCGCCATTTGCAAGCTACGGAGTCATAACCGCTTACGATCATACGTGGCGGTATCCGTGGTGCCATCATATTCTCGAACCAAAACCCATATTTCAAAATTAATTGCGAGACATTTGCGTAAAGCGAGGTTTTCGTGTTGACGCGGCTTGGTTGTCCGCTTATTCAGCCTTTCAGAAGTGATTGGGCGTCAGGCCGCAAGGTGTGGCAGGGGACTGTAACTCCCTCGGGGTGACCCACGCCTGGTTCGATTCCAGGGTCGCCCACCACTTCTGTAAATCATCGAAATTCACAGATAATACATTTGGCCGCTTAAACGCGTGCGTGGGCGCGCCAAAGCGTGACAGCTCCACTAGACCGTCGCGTGAATACTCGATCCGGTTTTTAGAGGTCGCGCGTTGTTGCGATACCATATCAACGCCGCAACTATCAGCAGGTTGAGGATGCCCGCGATCGCCGCATTTGCGTATGATGTCGTATAGCTTTGGCTTTGATCAAAGAAGTAGCCGGCTTGGTATCCACCGATTCCCATACCTATCCATGCAAATGCCGCGACGAATGCCCCTGCAAATCCTACCAGCCGCAAGGGTGCCGCCTCGCGGGCGCATATAATCAGGCTGGTCATAACGCCGGAGAAAAAGAAGCCGAATACTACGGACAGTACATAAAGCAGGGCTATCGAGTCCGTTTGTGTGAACCAGAACACCGTTGCTGTTTGACCGAGCGATGAGATGAAATAAGTCTTGAGACCACCGACGCGATCCGCAAATATCCCGAAGAATATGCGCCCGAATGTGCCGCTAATCATCAATACCAGAAGGAAACTAACGGCTGTTTCGGGCGAGAAGCCAAGCTCTATTCCAAGTGATACCAGATGGACCAGCGGGACTGCCATGGAAATGCAGCAGAATATGCCTGCAAA
>CAKZNY010000226.1 GCA_937132145.1 uncultured Paracoccaceae bacterium
GCATAAGGTCGAAAACATGTTTGGTAACCCTCTCGGCGATTAATAATCGCCTGTCGGGCAGTGACATCAAGGATTGGAGACGGATAGCAACCCGATATGATCGCTGTGCCCACACGTTCTTCTCGGCAATCTGCATCGCTGCAATCGTCATATTTTGAATCTAACGAGGCCTGACCCTAGTGAATGGATATTAAAAACTGGCCCCTCGAACGTATAATGAAAGCTAAGTAATTACTTTCGCGGTTTAGCCCGCCGAGTCGGTTCTGCCACCGTCGGGTCCTCGGGCCACGGGTGTTTTGGGTAGCGTCCACGCATATCCTTGCGCACATCGGCGTAAGAGTTCGCCCAAAATCCCGGCAAATCAGCCGTGGTTTGTACGGGGCGCCGCGCGGGTGATAAAAGTTCGATTAGTACAGGTAATCTATCAGGTCCGACGACAGGATGTTGATTTAATCCAAACATTTCCTGCAATCGCACAGAAACCGAGGGTTGCTTTTCCCCATAATCAACCGCCAAACGTGTCCCCGTCGGCGCATGGATAGCCGCAGGGGCAAGCCGATCCAACAGCTGCATTGCGTCCCAATCGAGCATGCTTTTCAGAGCGGCCAGAACATCTACCTTCTTCAGCCCCTCGGCCCTCTTAACCCCGCCCAAAAATGGTTGCAACCAGCCTTCAAGCCCATCAATTAACCCGCTATCAGACATATCCGGCATCTCCGCGCCGCGCGCGCGCAGCCATTCAACACGCGCCCTAAGCAGACGCGCGGCTTTGCTCCAGTCCAGCGCCCCAAGGCCCAGTTCCCTAACTCCCTCGACCATCGCGCCCGCGACAGCCAAATCAGGCGCATTCTTCCAGTGCCGGTCCTCCAGTGTCAGGGCGCCGAGCATGACACGTTGGCGAGCAACGACAGCACGGTCTCGGCGCGACCACGCGCAAATGTTAACTTCGTGCACCTCGTGCAGGTCGCGTATTTCCGCCTCCGAAACCACTGCGCCCATTCGCAACCGCGCCTCGCGCAGGTCGCCATCCAGATCGACGGCCACCAACATCCGCGCATTCGCAAGTGCATCACCAGCATCTATAATCGCGCCCTTACCGCCAGACAAAAGAAACCGCGCCTCATCGCCTTTGCGTCGCAACGCAATCCGATCAGGATAGGCCAGTGACAGTAATGCACCCGCCGACAGGCCCTCGCCAAGACGATCAGGTACCAGTTTTTCCAATCGTTTAACTTCGGTTTTGATCGCGGAAACCGCCCCTCGATCTGCGCGATAAGGCCTTTCCCGCTCGAACTTAGATGGATCACTAACCGCTTCTAATCGCAAGGAAATATCGGCAGAACGCCCACCTACCGGATCGCGTTCTGCTATCAACGCCGCCAAAGTCGCCGCCAGCCGTCGCGACCCATGCGCAGCGCCAATCACCAGCATATGCCCCAACCGGGGGTGTACCGGCAGCCCGGCCAAAACCTTGCCATGCGCCGTGATCCGCCGCGCCGCATCCAACGCCCCCAAAGACGCCAATAATGCCTGCGCCTCCATAAATGCACGTTCGGGAGGTTGGGTCAGAAACGCCATATCCGAAGGCGAATTCGCCCCCCAAACCGCCAGTTCCAGCACCAAACCTGCGAGGTCCGTCGATTCGATTTCCGCCGGAGCAAACGCTGCCATCCCGCCCTCCTCACCCTTGGTCCACATCCGATAACACACGCCCTCGGCCACGCGCCCGGCACGGCCACGGCGTTGCTCTGCCTCGGCTTTGGTCACGCGTTCGGTCACCAATCGAGACATGCCCGAGCCCGCATCAAACCGCGCCCGTCGCGCCTTTCCGCAATCAACAACCGTCCGAATGTCGGGAATGGTTAACGAGGTTTCCGCAATCGCGGTCGCGAGCACAATTTTTCGCCCCCTACCCAGCGGAGCCAATACCTCGCGCTGCTGCGCGAACGGCAGTCCACCGAACAGCGGCATGATTTTGCAATCCTTGGGAAGGTTCAGCTTCGCCTCGACACGTCGAATTTCCCCCGCGCCGGGCAGAAAAACCAGAACACCACCATCCGTTTCCGCAACCGCCTTCATCACCAAATCCGCCGCCACATCCTCGAACCACGGCCCCGACGGTTCGGTTGCGCCCACGGCTTGTCCAACCACCGCGTCTCGACCGGAAAGCTGCGACCGGTCGAGGTTACCATCGGGGCATCGCCCATCAATTTCGCCACCGGCCCCGCGTCCAATGTCGCAGACATTACCAATAAATTCAAATCGTTACGCAACACGGAGCGCGCCTCAAGGCACAGCGCTAACCCCAAATCCGCATTCAACGACCGCTCATGAAACTCGTCGAAAATCACGCAGGAAATGCCGGACAACTCTGGATCGCGCTGGATAATTCGCGTCAAAATTCCCTCGGTCACCACCTCGATCCGCGTCTTTGGACCCACTCGACTTTCACCTTTGATCCGGTAGCCAACCGTCTCGCCAACGGTCTCGCCCAACTGAAACGCCAGCCGTTCCGCCGCCGCCCGCGCGGCCACACGGCGCGGCTCCAACATCACAATGCGCCCGTCGTAAAGCCCGTTTTCCAGCAGAAACAACGGCACTCTAGTCGTCTTGCCAGCCCCCGGAGGAGCCTGCAAAACCGCCATCCCATGCGCCCGCATGGCCGTTAATAATTCTGGCAAAACTGCCTCGACAGGCAATATGGTCATTTTAGCCCCTCGCAGACGGTCAGCGCGCCTTGATCGTCAAAGTTCCGATACTCGTATGAGCCTCGAATTTCCGAATTCGCATTAACCCATTGTTATCGGGTTCAAATACCAGCGCAGACAGCGCAATTCCACCCTTTTCAGCATCACTAGTATAGGAAATGCTGCACTCTACCCGTCCGTCATTAAACCGTCTGATATCGGTAAATTTCACCGTAATTCGCTTAAGTCCATCGAACATATCCACCACACCGGAACAAACCTTGGCCGAACTGACGGGGCGCAACAAAAAATACATCAGCGACATCGGGTCAATCGTATGACGGTACGTGGTAACTTCGTCCGGAACATTTCTGGCTGGATCAAAAACAACGCCAGACACCCGATCGCCGCTGAACAAAATCTCAAGCGAAGATATAGTGCCCTTTTCGTCACTCGTAGCGGTGTGCCTGACCGGCACCAGAGCACCGCCCGCACCGATCCGCCCGATCGCCGCTTGTTCATATCGAACGTTGTAAATCGCCCCCACAAGGCCAGTCGTATAAAGCGCCGTCGCCACCGAATACCTTTTTCCGTCGTTGTTCGCC
>CAKZNY010000227.1 GCA_937132145.1 uncultured Paracoccaceae bacterium
TAGCAGCTGTAATACATGCCGTATTCAACCGGATGCGGGGTGTGTTCCATCTGGTAGACTTCTTCCCACTTCAGGTCGACGTAGCCTTCAATCTGGTCTTTGGTGAACACGTCACCAGCCAGCAGGAAGTCCATGTCTTTGCCAAGCTCTTCAAGGGCTTCGCGAAGGGATGAACAAACGGTTGGAATGCCGGCCATTTCTTCGGGTGGCAGATCATAGAGATCTTTATCCTGTGCTTCCCCCGGATCGATCTTGTTTTTGATGCCGTCAAGACCAGCCATCAACAATGCCGCGAAGCACAGGTATGGGTTGGCCGCCGGATCAGGGAAACGCGCCTCGACACGTTTGGCTTTGGGGGATTCAGCCCAAGGGATACGAACGCAGCCCGAACGGTTTGATGCCGAATATGCACGAAGCACAGGGGCTTCAAAACCCGGAATAAGGCGTTTGTAGCTGTTCGTTGCAGGGTTAGTGAACGCGTTCAGCGCTTTGGCGTGTAGCAAGATGCCGCCGATGAAATATAGGGCCTCTTGCGACAGGTCGGCGTATTTGTCACCTGCAAACAAGGGTTTTCCGTCTTTCCAGATCGACATGTTCACGTGCATTCCGGTGCCGTTGTCGCCGTAGATCGGCTTGGGCATGAATGTTGCGGTTTTGCCGTAGGCGTGGGCGACATTGTGGACGACGTACTTGTATTTCTGCAAGTTGTCGGCCTGTTTTACCAGCGTGCCGAAAACCATGCCCAGTTCGTGCTGACAGGACGCAACCTCGTGGTGGTGTTTGTCAACTTTGATACCCATGCGCTTCATGGTCGAGAGCATTTCGCCGCGGATGTCATGGTTTACGTCGGTCGGGTTCACAGGGAAGTACCCGCCCTTGATACCCGGACGGTGGCCCATGTTGCCCATTTCGTACTGGGTATCGCTGTTCCATGACGCGTCTACTGCATCAACTTCGAACGATACTTTGTTGATTGTGTTGGAGAAACGCACATCGTCGAACAGGAAGAAGTCGGCTTCTGGGCCGAAGTAAGCTGTGTCACCGATGCCGGTCGAGATTAGATAGGCTTCGGCTTTTTCAGCGGTGGAGCGAGGGTCGCGGGAATATGCTTCGCCTGTATCCGGTTCGTGAATAGAGCAATGGATGCAGAGGGTTTTTTCTGCATAGAACGGGTCCATATAGGCGGTTGAGCAATCAGGGATCAGCTTCATGTCGGACTGGTCAATGGATTTCCAGCCAGCGATGGAGGATCCGTCAAACATCAAACCTTCTTCAAGGAAATCGGCGTCAACTTCGTCTTTGATCATCGTGATGTGTTGCAACTTGCCACGGGGGTCGGTGAAGCGGATATCGACGTACTCAACGTCGTGCTCCTTGATCATATCAAGGACGTTTTGAATATCACTCATAGTCTTTTCCTTGTTTTAGAGGGCGTCCACGCCGTCTTCTTCGGTTCTAATACGGATGGCTTGCTCGATGTTGGAAACAAAAATCTTTCCGTCGCCGATCTTGCCGGTTTTAGCTGCGTTGATAATCGCCTCGATCGCGCCCTCGACCTGATCGTCGGCCATGACGATTTCGAGTTTCACTTTCGGCAGGAAATCCACGACGTATTCCGCGCCGCGATAAAGTTCTGTATGGCCTTTTTGGCGACCAAAACCCTTGGCCTCGATAACGCTTAGGCCTTGAATGCCCACGTCCTGCAAGGCCTCTTTGACCTCGTCAAGTTTGAAGGGTTTGATAATGGCTTCGATTTTCTTCATGTCGATGCTCCTGATTACATATATATGTTAGAAATCACCTGCGCAGACGGGATACAAATGGATACTGTCAGCGGCGCGGGTTGGTTTAATCTTTCCCACGCTTTTGCCTAAGTTTTAGGCAATGTGCTTGATTTTTAAACAGATTTAGAATGTGTGACCGTTCAAGCGATATTTCCGTAGGGTGTGTGGTCCCCACGCACCATGGCTTGATTGACGACAAACGGTGCGTGGAGACCACACACCCTACGGGCTTTATTCATATCTTGAAGTGTTGTTAGATGTTTAAGCAAACAACGGAATGAGAATGCAATGACCGAACTTCTGACCGCCGCCCAAATGCGGGCAATCGAGCAAGCCGCGATTGATAGTGGCGAAGTCACAGGGCTGGAGTTGATGGAGCGCGCGGGGCGCGGTGTCGTTGATGCTATTCTGGAGGAGTGGCCAGCTATGGCGTTGACCTCGCATAAAGCGGTGGTGCTTTGTGGTCCGGGAAACAATGGTGGCGACGGGTTTGTGGTGGCGCGATTGCTGAAGCAGCGCGGCTGGGAGGTTGACGTATTTCTTTGCGGGGACGAGGGGAAGCTGCCGGTTGATGCTAAGGCGAATTGTGCGCGGTGGCGGGAAATTGGTGGAAAGATCAATTCCAACGATGATGTCGATGCAGAGGACTTGTGGGGTAGTGATTACGATCTATTTATTGACGCGGCGTTTGGTATCGGGCTTACGCGTGAATTGGGCATCGAATTTGGTCCATGGGTCTTTTTTGCGCATGACAGCCAGTCCGATAACGAAATCACAAAGACGGTAGCGCTGGACATTCCCAGTGGTATTTGCGCCGACAGTGGTCGGGTATTGGGTGAGGGTGGCGTTATACTACCTAAACTGACGATAACATTTCATCGCCCGAAAATTGGCCACTACATTGGTCGCGGCGCACAATATACGCGCGCACCTTCGGTAAAAGTTGTGGATATCGGGCTGGACGCTGCACTTGATCAATCTAGTGTTGTTACGCTGATTGATGCTCTGAATATTAAGCAACTTCTTGGCAAAACTTCGCAAGCGCATAAATACGCCCATGGTCACGCGCTGATCCTTTCCGGTCCGTCTGGTAAAAGCGGTGCTGCGCGGCTTGCTGCGCGGGGGGCGCTCAGGATTGGGGCGGGGTTGGTTACGGTGGCGTGTCCGCCGGAGGCTGTGGCAGAGAATGCGGCGCAGTTGAATGCCATTATGATTAACCCTGTGGCGGATGCCATGACGTTACAAGCCGTGTTGCAGGACGTACGGATCAATGCGCTTTGTCTGGGGCCCGCATTGGGGTTGGAAGATGATAAGGCGGCTTTGGTTCGCGAGGCTTTGACGGTGCGTGGGGACCACGCACCCTACGATCAGCGCAAGGTCGTGTTGGATGCGGATGCTTTGACGTTGTTGGCGCAGGATGCCGAATTGTTCGGGATGCTGCACGAAAACGTCGTTCTTACCCCGCACGGCGGCGAGTTTGCGCGGTTGTTCCCCGACATTGCGGCCAAGCTCGCGGAGCCGGCCATTAAGGGTCCGGCGTATTCCAAGGTGGATGCTACCCGCGATGCGGCCAAGCGTGCAGGGTGTGTTGTGTTATATAAGGGGGCGGATACGGTTATTGCGGATGCCTCGGGCAGGGCGGCGATTAGCTCGGCGCATTATGAACGTGCGGCTCCGTGGCTTGCGACGGCGGGATCTGGTGATGTGTTGGCAGGGTTTATAACGGGGCTTTTGGCCCGTGGATTATCCCCTATGCAAGCGGCAGAAACGGGGGCCTGGCTGCATGTGGAATGCGCGCGCGAATTCGGGGCCGGCCTGATTGCCGAGGATATAGCCGAGCAACTGCCGAAAGTTTTTAGCGATTTAGGGCTGTAGAGGCGTTTTACCCCTTCCGAACCCGAAAAACGTCTGTTAGAGAGACGCGGAATTGAACTGTCGTCTTTGATAACAGCGATATGCGGATGTGGTGGAATTGGTAGACACGCCAGATTTAGGTTCTGGTGCCGTGAGGCGTGGGGGTTCAAGTCCCTTCATCCGTACCAACAATATGAAGGAAGCAACATGCAGGTTACCGAAACCCTGAACGAAGGCCTAACGCGCGGTTATGATGTTACAATCACAGCGGCCGAACTCGAAGCCAAAGTAACCGAAAAACTGGAAGCGGCCCGCGCTGATTTCCAGATGAAGGGGTTCCGTAAAGGCCACGCGCCGCTTGCATTGATGAAAAAGATGCTGGGCCAGTCCGTGATGGGCGACGCCATGCAGGAAGTCGTTGACGGCGCTGTTAACGAGCATTTCGAGAAAACCGGCGATCGCCCTGCGATGAAGCCGGAAATCAAAATGACCAATGACGACTGGAAAGAGGGCGACGATGTTGCCGTTTCCGTTTCTTACGAGTGTCTGCCTGCGATCCCCGATGCGGATTTCAGCAAGATCACGCTGGAACGTCTGGTAACAAAAATCGAAGATTCGGCTGTGACCGAAGCTTTGGAAAGCCTTGCTGCCTCGACAACCAATTTCGAGAAACGCCGCAAGGGTTCGAAAGCTAAAGACGGTGATCAGCTTGTGATCGACTTCTTGGGCAAAGTTGACGGCGAGCCCTTTGATGGCGGCGGCGGCGAAGATTACCCGCTGGTACTTGGTTCCAACAGCTTCATCCCCGGTTTCGAGGAACAGCTGGTTGGCGCTAAAGAAGGCGACGAGCTGGACGTTAACGTAACTTTCCCTGCGGAATACGGTGCGGAAGCACTGGCCGGCAAAGACGCTATCTTCTCATGCACTGTTAAAGAGGTTCGCGAGCCTAAGTCGGCTCCTGTGGACGAAGATCTGGCGACTAAATACGGTGCCGAGAATCTTGAGGAACTGACAAAGCAGATCACCGAGCGTCTGGAATCCGAATACGCCGGTGCCTCCCGCTCCATTATGAAACGCAAGTTGATGGACGAACTGGACGAGCAGGTTAAATTCGATCTGCCGCCGTCGCTGGTTAAAGTTGAGGCCGACCAGATCGCGCACCAGCTTTGGCATGATGACAACCCTGATGTTAAGGGCCACGATCATCCTGAAGTCGAAACAACTGACGAGCACAAAAAACTGGCTGAACGCCGCGTGCGCCTTGGTCCGTTGCTGGCCGATATTGGCAACCAGAACAATGTTGAAGTGACCGAGCAGGAAGTTCAGCAGGCAATGTTCCAGCAGGCCAGCCAGTATCCGGGCCAAGAACGCGAGTACTTCGAGTTCATCCAGAAAAACGAGCAAGCGCAGCAGCAAATGCGCGCTCCGATTTATGAAGACAAAGTTGTGGACTTCATTATCGAGCTGGCAAACGTATCTGACAAAACTGTTACCAAAGACGAGCTGGAAGCCGCGATCAAAAGCCTCGAAGAAGCTTAATACTTCGCTAACAGGTTGTAGAATTAGAGGCGGGCTGCATGGCTCGCCTTTATTCGTTTAGTGGACCAGATGCACCGCGTCCGAAATGGACCCTTTGGTCGGGCCGCCCAATTTTTGGCGTATCTTGCTGGTGGCTCTCGTTAGATCGAAAACCGGCGCAGGATTTTTTGCGGCTTCTTGGCAGGCGTTCCTGTAGCGTTCGCAAAAAACGTAATCCCAACCGGAATCGTAATCTGCCCGTTTCTGTTCAGCCTCGTCGCCAAAAACCTCCCAGCCACTGTGCGTTAATACGGCGATGGTCTTGCCATTGGTTTCCATACCAAAAACAACTTCGATATACGTCAACCGGTTTGGGGGCTCGTTAACATGCCATGCAATCAGAACGCGAAACGGGGCCTGATAGATTTGGAAATGCCCCCACAGGTGCGACTTGCCGTTCCCGTCGATCTCGACGATTCGGCCGTTTTCTTTGCGCTCCACAATAAGGTTCGCGGGCAATGCGCCACTTCCTGCGGAAACGGAGTGCGTATCCATGGGCCACCATTTAGCCATATTATATGTGAATACTTCGAACGCAATCACTGGCGCGCAGTCTATCGCAATTCTTTTTTGGAGCACCGACATGGCACCCTCCTAACTTGTTACTAATTAAACGTTTACAGCGCTATATTTGCACAAAAATCGAGATATGCAAAATTATCTTTTTATTGTGCCCTTGCAGACCCCTCTAACGGCAATTAAACCTTTATCAACAGATTTCCGATATTCCTCGGAGCAGATATAAAAAAGGTGAGCACATGAGAGACCCAATCGATATATATATGAACACACTTGTACCAATGGTTGTTGAGCAAACGGCCCGCGGCGAGCGTTCTTACGACATTTTCTCGCGCCTTTTGAAGGAACGGATCATCTTTTTATCCGGTCCGGTCCATGACGGCATGTCAACGCTTATGGTGGCGCAGTTGTTATTTCTTGAAGCGGAAAATCCGAAGAAAGAAATTTCGATGTATATCAACTCGCCCGGCGGTGTGGTTTCCAGTGGTTTGGCCATTTACGACACCATGCAATACATCCGCCCCAAGGTTGCAACGACTGTGATCGGGCAGGCGGCCTCTATGGGGTCGTTGTTGCTGGCGGCGGGCGCAAAGGGCATGCGGTTCAGCCTGCCCAATTCGCGTGTGATGGTGCATCAGCCATCGGGCGGTTTTCAGGGGCAAGCCTCGGATATCGCACTACATGCAAAAGAAATTCTGGAACTCAGAGATCGCCTTAACCGCATCTACGTTAAGCACTGCGGTCAGGATCTGGACGTTGTTGAAAAATCGCTGGACCGCGATAATTTCATGACGGCCGAACAGGCAAAAGACTGGGGTTTGATTGACGAAATCGTGTCACGTAACGTAGAAGATGATGCGTCTGACACGTAAACTGTAAGGGTTGTGATCCGTTTCGGCTTGAATTGCCGGAGGGGGTCATGTCCTATGGGGCAAATCAAGAGGAAGCGACTCGGCGCGATTGCGGCCTTGTCAGGAGAGATGTGATGAAGAAAACTGACGATAAAGACTCCAAGAACACACTTTATTGTTCTTTCTGCGGCAAAAGCCAGCATGAGGTCCGCAAGTTGATTGCAGGCCCGACCGTGTTCATCTGTGATGAATGTGTGGAGCTGTGCATGGACATCATCCGTGAGGAAACCAAGAGCAATCTGGTGAAATCCGCGGACGGCATTCCGACCCCTAAAGAAATTTGCAAAACTCTGGACGATTATGTGATCGGGCAAGAAGTCGCCAAAAAGGTGTTGTCCGTAGCTGTTCACAACCACTACAAACGCCTTCAACACGCCTCCGATAATTCAGATGTGGAGCTGTCGAAGTCCAACATCTTGCTGGTCGGGCCAACTGGTTGCGGTAAAACGCTGCTGGCCCAAACATTGGCGCGGGTGCTTGATGTACCCTTCACAATGGCCGATGCAACCACCTTGACCGAGGCTGGCTATGTCGGCGAAGACGTTGAAAACATTATCCTGAAGCTGCTTCAATCCGCCGAATACAATGTTGAACGCGCGCAACGCGGCATCGTTTATATCGACGAGATCGACAAGATTTCCCGCAAGTCCGATAACCCGTCAATCACCCGCGATGTGTCGGGCGAGGGCGTACAGCAAGCCTTGTTGAAGATTATGGAGGGCACGATTGCCTCCGTTCCTCCGCAAG
>CAKZNY010000228.1 GCA_937132145.1 uncultured Paracoccaceae bacterium
CAGCAGCGCCGACAGGCTGGACCGGTGGCCGTTGGTTGCTGCATCCTGAGCGGTCCGAGGCGGGCTCACGCTCAAGTTTCGTGTCGGAGGCGTAGCCATACCTGCGTGCGAGGCGGCGGGCGCCCCGTTCGTGACCGCGTTGAGCGCGGGCAGCGGCCCGTATCCTCTCGGAGGAGCGTTGTTCACGTGTTGGTCGTTGACAGCTGCCTGTGCTGCGGCCTGCAAGTCCTTCTGCCGCGGTGAGTCGTACAGCCTGGGAGGTGACGGCCCATGTGACGGATGGTGGCCCTGATACGGCGGAGGGCCAGGCTTCGAGCCCTGCAACGGGGGCAGCGCACGCTCATACGGAGCAGCATGCGTGTAATGGCCGTTGGAATATGCGGATGGCGGCGGCGGCGGCAGCCCGGCAGGCCTCGATGTGCCTGGTGTTGTGCAGCCAGTCCGCCTGGGCGTGGCCTTCCCAAAAGGCCACGCCGCAGTGCGGACAGAACCGCCCGGGCTGCGCGCTGAACCCGCGGCACGCCTCGTCGTGGGCGGCGGCCCTCCTCCCGGCGCCGCCATCGTCGTCCTCATCCTCCTCCATGGCCCCGACGTCGAGGCCGCAGCGCGCGCAGAAACGCGCCCGAGGCATCGCGCCAAGTCCAGATCACCACCCGTTGCCCCGCCGCCTCGATCAACGTCAGGCGCATGTCATCCACGGTCTCGGGGTTGGCAACAGCGATCTCCAGCTCGTCGGCCGTGCCCTCGCGGTTAAAGAAACTCTGCGCCTCGGCGAAGGGCATATAAATCCGCGTGCGATCAATATCGGATCGGCCGACCTGGAAAATATACGCAATCTTATAGTCGTTAATCCGTGGCGACGTGCCAAACGGTGTTTTCACCCCGTCCGGCGAAATCAGCGTCACGAAATCCCCCACCCGAAGCCCCAGCGTGCGCGCCACGCCAGAACCCATCGCGATGCCACCGTCACCGAAATCATCCAGCGAGCCGGACGACGCTTCAGGGTTGGCCACCAACGGCAAGGTCCGCAAATCATCCAGCGTCTCGCCGTACACTTCGACACCCGTATTGCGCGACGAGGACGACGCCATCACCTGCCCGCGTATAATCGGGGCGACGCGCGTAACCCCCTTAACGGCCGCCACATTGGCCACCATCTCGGGATAGGCAATAATGCCGCGCCGAACGCCTTCGTCCGTGTAATTCACCTCGTAAATCGTCACATGGGCGTTCGCCCCCAGAATGGTCGCCGTGAAATCCGCCCTAAAGCCGGACCGGACCGCCATCGTTGAAATCATGGCAAACACCGCCAGCGCGATCCCGATCAGGGAAATCCATGTCATCACCGACACGCCACCCTCGGCACGGCGCGCGCGCAGATACCGCCAAGCTATCGCCCACTCAAAGCCGGCAAAAGGACGAGGCGGTTTATTGCTCACGCGGCTTTCTTCCGCCGCCTGGATATCATCCCGGAAATGTGGGTGATCCCGAAAAATCCGCCCATTGCCCCGATCAATGCGAAAACAAACCCGTCAGTGCTGGTCGGAACCGCAAGCGTATGTGCGTTCCATGTGGCATTGACCAACCTGTTGTCGGTCATACGTAAAAAGCTGGTAAAGCGTTTTAAAGTATCCGCGTTTGCCAAAACTTCAAAATCCTCGCTAAGCTGTTCATAGCGAACGAACGTATCTGGTAACTCATCGACTCGAATACCAAGGAAAAATCCGTCTGGATAGGCCATGAGCGCTTGATTGCGAGTCATATTTTGACTGGCAGCGGTGCGGTCGAATTCTTCGGTTATTATCCGCAACTCATCCACCGTCCCACCGAGACGTTGCATGTATTCATCGGTAAACGTAGGGACTTGGGACATGCCAATCCCGAAAATCACCGCGCCTACTATACCCGGAACATTAGTCATGTTTTCCTCGCTTTTATATATTAGCGTAAATCTCGATGCACCGGTTAAGCGCCGCATCTGGCGTCAGTTCAACCGTTTCACCTGTACGACGTGATGTTAGCTCCACCACGCCATTTTTCAACCCACGAGGGCCAACCGTAATGCGCCAAGGGCACCCGATCAGGTCCATAGTGGCGAATTTAGCCCCCGCGCGTTCATCCCGATCATCATAAAGCGGGTCCAACCCGGCCTTGACCAAGCCTGCATAAATGCCCTCGCAAGCCGCATCCGCCGCCTTGTCGCCTTGGCGTAGATTGATCAGACCAACGCGGAATGGCGCAACACTTTCAGGCCATATAATCCCTTTGTCATCGTGGTTTGCCTCGATAAGCGCCCCGATAAGGCGCGACACACCGATCCCGTGCGAGCCCATCTCGACAGGTTTGCGCGACCCGTCCGGCATCACAACATCCGCGCCCATGATTTCCGAGTATTTAGTACCAAAATAGAAAATCTGCCCCACTTCGATCCCCCGCGCGGACATCCGCCGAGCCTCGGGAACCTCGTTAAATTTCGCCTCGTCGTGGGTTTCATCCGTGCGCGCATAAGGCGTTGTGAATTCGTCAAAGATGGCCTGACACTGCGCGACATCATCAAAATCAATCTCGCGATCCCCCAGTGCCATGTCCAGAACCTTGCTGTCATAGAACACTTCGCTCTCGCCCGTTTCGGCCAGCACAAGGAATTCGTGGCTGTGATCGCCGCCAATCGGCCCCGTGTCCGCTTTCATCGGGATGGCCTTCAGGCCCATGCGCTCATAGGTGCGCAGATAGCTTACCAAGTGGCGGTTGTAGGAATGCAGGCCACCCGCTTCATCCACATCAAAACTGTAGCCGTCTTTCATAAGAAACTCGCGCCCGCGCATCACACCGAAGCGGGGGCGAACCTCGTCGCGGAACTTCCACTGGATGTGGTAAAGCGTCTTGGGCAGCTCTTTATAAGAATTGATCGAGTTGCGGAAAATATCCGTAATCAGCTCCTCGTTTGTCGGTCCGTAAAGCATATCGCGGCCATGACGGTCGGTAATCCGCAGCATTTCTTTGCCGTAATCATCGTAGCGCCCGCTTTCGCGCCAAAGATCGGCCGACTGGATCGTTGGCATCAGCATCGGGATGTGGCCCGCACGCTGTTGTTCTTCGTGAACGATCTGCTCAAGCCGTTGCAAAACCTTGAAACCCATCGGCAACCACGAGTAAATCCCCGAGCTGGCCTGACGGATCATTCCAGCACGTAACATCAGGCGATGGCTGGCAATTGACGCCTCGGCGGGGGTTTCTTTCAGGATCGGCAAAAAGTAACGAGTCAGGCGCATGGGTGGCTCCAAATGGTTTGTTTCAGACGGGTGTAAGACAACCCCGCCACCCTTGCAATGGCACCTGCGACCGTTTGGCAGGAAATTGATTGCTTCGACTCGGTTTTTCTGATTTAAGGACCCTCGTTGTCATGAAAGATGGTCGCTCCGCCTTATGGTGTGAAGACGAACCACGATGATTACACCGGCTAGCTAATTTGGCTCAAGTCCAGGGGAAATAAGAGAACGGCTCGCAGCAATGCGGGTCGTTTTTGATTTTCACACAGCCGTCGCCGCCTGTTAGAAATTGGCGCGCCCTCAAACTTCGGCCCGAGTTATCCCGCCCCGCCTGCACGCAAAACCTCGCCTGCCAAACGCGGCGTGATTGCCCGCTTGCGCGAAAGCCCCGCGCGGTCCAATGCTTCGACTGTTGCCTTGGCGGATACGAAAGATCGATCAATCCGGCTAAGCAGAAACTGGATAAGGTCCGGTGAAACCAACAACTGGCGATCCGCAAACAGCTTTACCAGCACCGCAGACAACAGCGCATCGTCGGGTGCTTCCAGCGTCGCCACCTCGGTTGCGCGAAGACGCGAAGCCAAATCCGGCAACTTTATATCCCACCGCGAAGGCGCCCCCTCGCCCGTTACCAACAACGTCCCGCCCGCGCCCAGCAAGCGGTTGTGCAGGTGAAATAACGCCTCCTCGGCTTGGTCGCGCCGCGCGTCTGGCAACATCGCCAATCGATCCACATCCTCGACGGCCACGCCGCCAGCCTCGGCCAATTCGGCGATATCCTGTTGCGCCAAATCCACGGCATCCACCACGGCCCCGCCGGATCGCGCCGCCCAAACCTGCACCAAATGTGTCTTGCCAGACGCGCCCGGCCCGCAAAGCGCCAGCTTCCCCGTCGCCCATCCCGGCCAACGATCAAGGGCTTGCAACGCCAGCGCATTGGTGGGCGACACAAAAAAGTCATCCCGCCCCAACGCGGCCCGCGATGGAAGGTCCAGAACCAGTTGCTCGGGTGTATTCATTCGCCGTCCGCGTCCTCTTCCGGCCCAAGGTAAAGGTTGCTGGCGTGGTAATTCTTGATCCCGAAACGCCCCAGCACCCCGATACACGCTGCCGCCGGAACCGCAATCAGCAACCCCGTGAACCCGATCAGCGAGCCGAAGGCGTAAAGCGCAAACATCAGCCATACCGGATGCAATCCGACCGAACTGCCAACCAGTTTCGGTGTCAGGTAATTCCCCTCGACGATCTGGCCTGCGATGAAAATAGCGGCGACAACAGCGATCCAGATCGGGTCATCCCAAAACTGATAAACGGCCAGCCCGATTGAAACCGTCCCGCCAACCGTAGACCCCACATAGGGAATGAACGTCAACGCCCCCGCCAGCAGCCCGACAACAACCCCGAATTGCAGCCCGACCAGCGCCAGCGCTATGGCATAAAAGACGCCCAAAATCGCGCCGACCGTCATCTGCCCGCGAACGAACCCCGCCAGCACCGTGTCAATTTCATGCGCGATTTCGCGGATCACGACCACATGCTGGCGCGGCATCCAGCTGTCTACCACCGCGATCATCCGGTCCCAATCCAGCAACAAATAGAACGCCACAACCAGCGACACGAATATCGTCAACACCGAACTTACCGCCGCGAGGCTGGACGCAAGAATAGTGTTTGCCACCGCGATCCCCTTGCTGCGTAATGTGTCCTCGAACGAGGATAACGCTTGTCGGACACTCGAATCCTCTTCCAGCAATGTCGGGAATTTGTTGGTCAGAAACTCCAGTAGACTTGCCACAAACTGCGGCGAGGTTTCGATCAACGACGCCACCTGCCGGAATATCAGCGGCACAACCAACACCAGCGCCAATATCATGACTATCATCGCAATCACCGAGATCAGCACCGTCGCCCATGTGCGGCCCATCCCCCAGCTTTCCAGCTTGTCCGCCACCGGATCCAGCAGATACGCGAACGCAGCCCCCAGAATAAACGGCGCGAGCGCATCGTTCACCAGCCATAAAATCAGCAAAAAGGTAATAAAACCGCCGCCCCACCAACGCGCTTGTTGCCCAACACTTAAACTCATAATTCGCCCCTTTACGTAAACTGTTCGTTAATAAGTCGTTCTTCCAAGCCATGTCCGGGGTCAAACAATAACGTATGCTTAACGCTCGGCTCGTTGCGAATAACCACGCGCACCACATCGCGCACTTCGGTCGAATCCGCGACCGCAGCTACTGGCCGCTTGGCAGGTTCCAACACGTCAAACTGGATCGAGGCATTCATCGGCAACAAAGCCCCGCGCCAACGTCGTGGCCTGAACGCAGCCACCGCCGTTAACGCCAGAATATCCGCCTCGATCGGTAATATCGGCCCGTGCGCGGAATAGTTGTACGCCGTCGAACCCGCAGGCGTACACACCAGCGCACCGTCACAAACCAGCGTATCAAGCCGCACGCGCCCGTCCACCGAAATCCGTAACCTCGCCGCTTGCGGTCCCGAGCGCAGCAACGAAACCTCGTTAATCGCCAAAGCTTCCGTCACAGTCCCGTCCGCGCAGGTCGCCGTCATATGCAGCGGATGGATGACAGCCGACTCCGAGGCGTCAAGGCGCGCCAGCAGATCATCCTCGCCGTATACATTCATCAAAAAACCCACGGTGCCTTGGTTCATTCCGTAAACCGGCGCAGGCAAATCTTGCGTTGCGTGCAGCGTTGACAGCATAAATCCGTCGCCACCCAAGGCGACAATCACGTCCGCCTCGCCCTGCTCAACATGCCCGTAACGGGCACGAAGGGTTTCAGCGGCGGCTTGGGCCTCGTCCACGGAGGACGCCAAAAAGGATATGTTCTTATAATTCATGCCACCAGTTTCCCTTTTTCGCGCCAACAACTCAAGACCAGAAACGCGCGCCCCGCAGGATGCGATATTTCCGACAGGAAACTCTCTTTCCGATCAGCTACGAGGATTCGCATCAAACCGCCCTTTGCGCTGTTTTAGCCCCTTTTCATCGCACCATCCGCCTGCAACAACCCACCCAGCTTAGAATTTTCACCCTTTTGCCGGTTTACAGGTCGGTTTCTTGTTTCCTATCGGAAACACGTCCTATAGAAGACCCTAAATTACGCCAACCCCAGGAGATCAACATGACCAACGAAAAAGATGCCGGTTTCTTCACCGAAAGCCTCGCCAGCCGTGATCCCGAGATTTTCGGCACCATCACGGATGAACTTGGCCGTCAACGCGACGAGATCGAGCTGATCGCCTCGGAAAACATCGTATCCGCCGCCGTTATGGAGGCCCAAGGGTCGGTGATGACGAATAAATACGCCGAGGGTTACCCCGGCCGTCGCTACTATGGCGGCTGCCAATTCGTTGACGTGGCCGAGACCCTCGCCATTGACCGCGCCAAGCAACTGTTTGGTTGCGATTTTATTAACGTTCAACCCAACTCCGGCTCCCAAGCCAATCAGGGGGTTTTTCTGGCGCTGATCAAACCGGGTGATACCATTCTGGGCATGGATCTGGCATCCGGTGGGCACCTGACGCACGGGGCCAAGCCTAACCAGTCCGGCAAGTGGTTCAACGCCGTGCATTACGGTGTGCACCCCAAGGACAACCTGCTGGATTACGATCAGCTTGAGGCTTTGGCCAAAGAACATAAACCCAAGCTTATCATCGCCGGGGGGTCCGCCATCCCGCGCCAGATCGACTTCGCCCGTTTCCGCGAAATCGCCGATACGGTTGGCGCGTATCTGATGGTTGATATGGCCCACTTCGCGGGTCTCGTTGCGGCAGGCGAGCATCCCTCGCCCTTCCCGCATGCCCATGTTGTGACCACCACGACGCACAAAACATTGCGCGGCCCGCGCGGCGGCATGATCCTGACCAATGACGAGGTGATTGCTAAGAAAGTAAACTCCGCCATCTTCCCCGGCCTTCAGGGCGGCCCGTTGATGCACGTCATCGCCGCCAAAGCGGTTGCCTTCGGCGAAGCGCTGCGCCCCGAGTTCAAAACCTATCAGCAGCAGGTAATCGCCAATGCAAAAGCCTTGGCTGCAACCCTGATTGAGGGCGGGCTGGATATCATTACCGGTGGCACCGATACCCACGTCCTACTGGTCGATTTGCGTCCCAAAGGTGTCAAAGGCAACGCCACGGAGAAAGCCCTTGGGCGCGCCAACATCACCT
>CAKZNY010000229.1 GCA_937132145.1 uncultured Paracoccaceae bacterium
AACCTTTAGGTGATCTACCGGTCCTTCAACCCATACCAAACATAAGCGGCCTTCAGATAATGCCGTCGAACTTTCGGAAACGGGAACGGCTTAACGGGTTGGCGCAGCACCGCGGGCAGATCATCAACAGCAGATCCTCCCGCCATAATATCCGCCACTTGCCGCCCTGCCCATGATGCCATCGCAACGCCGCCGCCGTGATAGGCGAGGGCGGCGTATTGGTTTTCACCCACTGGGCCGATGTAGGCGGATAGCTGGCGGGACAGGCAGGCGAGGCCGGACCAGAAGTACGGGGTTTCGACATGCGCCCACGCCGGAAACAGGGCCTCGAAACTGGCGCGAATATTGCGCTTCATCGCCGCCTCGTCGCGAGGGGACATCCCGGTGCCGCCGCGCATGCCAAACAGGAACCGCCCGTCCGGCAGTAAGCGCACGTAATGCAGCAGCTTGCGGGTGTCGGCGACTATTTCGGTGGCGCTCCAGCCTTGCGCATCTTGTTCGGATTTCGTCAATGGCCGCGTGACGAGGATGTTGGACAGGACCGGCAGGAACCACCCTGAAAGCGTTTCCGGCAATCCGTCCACAGAATAGCCGTTGGTGGCGAACAGCACCTTTTTGGCCCGCAGCGTTCCCCTCGGGGTATGGAGGCGAAAACCGCTCCCGTCGCGTTTAACGCTGGAAACCGGCGAGCTGGCGAAAATATCCACCCCCGCATGTTGCGCGGCCTCCGATAGCCCCAGCACATATTTCAACGGGTTAATCCCGAAGCCCAAAGGAATGTGCATACCGCCGTGGAATGCAGGGCTGTGCAGTCCGCGTTCGCGCAGCTGCGCGGGTGTAAGAACCGGGGCGACGATGCCATGCATGGCCTTCAGAAATCGCGATTCCTCCGACATTTCTGCAAAATCCGAGGGGCGATGCGCGAGGGAATATTCGCCATCGCCACACCTGTCCGCGTCGATCCGATATGTATCAAGGTTCTGCGCAACCTGATCAATTGCGGCACGTTGGGCGTTGAAGAAACCTTTGGCCTCGTCCTCCCCGAACTTCTTAAGAATGCTACGATCCGATAGCTTCGAGCCACCCAAACACGCAAATCCACCGTTCCGCCCCGATGCACCCCAACCGGGCCACGCCGCATCGAGAACCGTAGTCTTAACCCCGTATTTCTCGGTCAATTGGAGGGCTGCATTTAACCCCGTATAACCCGCGCCGATAATCGCAACGTCCGTTTGCACGTCTCCCTCAAGGGTGGCGGGCACGGGTGTGTTCACCGTCGATTGCCAGAAATTTCCGGCATCTGGTGCGATGGTATAGGCGTTATCGTGGTATAGGCGTTTCATATATCCACCCTACAATTTGTCGAGCAACCCTCGACTAGCCGCCTCGATCATATCGAAAACCTCCGGGAAGTTGTCCTCGAAGTATGGGTCGGGAACCTCGCTTCGGCCCAACTCCGGTGCAAACGGCAAGAACAGCTCCACCCTCGCCTTCGACCCAGCGGGTTGGATGTCCTGCAAATCCCGCAAGTTTTCCCGATCCATCGCGATGATCAGATCAAATGTATCAAAATCGGCTGTTGCCACCTTACGCGAGCGGATCGCTGACATGTCGTATCCGCGCTGCCGTGCTTCGGCGCTCGCCCGTGGGTCTGCACCAAGACCGTCATGCCATCCCGAAGTTCCCGCACTGTCGATATGCAACCCGCGCCCCTCGGACAAGGCCCGAAACACCGCCTCAGCTGTGGGGGAGCGGCAGATGTTACCGAGGCAGACAAACAGGACCGAGCGGGTCATGCTATTGCGTCGCGGCGGCCGCCGCAGCAGCAATCGCGGGGAAAATCCGTTCCTCCAGCACACGTTTCGTCAGCGGTCCCGGGTGGCGATAAAGGACCTTGCCTTCGCCGTCGATCACGAAAGTTTCCGGTATACCGTAAACGCCCCATTCCAATCCGGTACGACCGACGTTGTCTGCTCCGACCTTGGTGAAAGGATCGTCAAGTTCCTCAAGGAAAGCCAATGCGTTTTCCGGTTTGTCTTTATAGTTTATCCCGTAGATCGTCATGCCATCTTCGGCCATGTCCATTAATAGCGGATGCTCGGCACGACACGGCGCGCACCAGCTGGCCCAGAAGTTCACCAGTTTCACACCTTCAAGACGCAGATCGGCATCCGTTGGTGCGGGGTCTTCACGCAACTGCTCGACCTTGATTAAGGCGGGGGCCTCGCGGCCAATCATGGTGCTGGGAAGAAAGCCTGCGTCAGGTCTGGTCAGGCCGAAGTAGAAAAGCGAGGCGAGACCCAGAAAGATGATAGGCGGGAGGGCGACGTAAGGGCTGATTTTAGCCATTGCGGCGTGCCTCCAGTTCGGCCAACTGCCGTTTTACTTTGCGGGCGCGGACAACGGACACCACGATAATCGCGGCCAACAGAACGATCGTAACCGCATAGGCCGACAGAATAGTCGTGCTGTATTTACCAAGATCAAGCATCAGTTCGCCTCCTGCAATTGTAACGCTATAATGCGACGCGCGCGGATTTCGGTGCGGGTGCGCAAGAAAACCAGCGCCAGAAACAAGAAGAAGAACCCTGCCATCGTCAGCAATAACGGTTGGTAGTACACGTCCGCGACATGCTCTTCTTTATCCAGCGACAGGGACGCGCCCTGATGCAATCCTTGGTTCCAGAAGTTCACCGCATACCGCGAGATCACTGCGAAAACCGTTCCAACCATCGTCAGAACCGCCGTTAGATCGGCCGCTTTGTCCGGCTCGTCAATCGCTTCCCACAGGGCCATATAGCCTAGATAAAACACGAACAGCACCAGAAACGAGGTCAAACGCGGGTCCCATTCCCAATAGGTTCCCCACATCGGCCCCCCCCAGATTGCGCCGGTAATCAGGGCAATCAGCGTCAAGGTCATACCCACAGGTGCGGCCGCCCGTGCAACCAGTGCCGAGACATGGTGCCGCCGGATCAGCCAAATCAGCGAGGCGACAAACATCAGCACCCAAGCGTTGATCGCCAAGGTGGCGGCGGGCACATGGATATAGATGATTTTCACGGTGGAACCGAAATTTATAGCCTCGGGTGTGAAGAAGAACCCCCAGATAAGGCCGACGGCTAAACAGCCAATTGCCAGTACCGTTATCCACGGCAAAACCTTGCCAGTGAGGCGCATGAAGCGAACCGGATTCGCGAACTCCCAGATAGACATATTTGTTGTCCTTTTGTTGCTAGTAATTTCCTATGCGGTGCGCGCGCGCGATGCAACCGTCTTTTGGTCACACGTCCGCTAGCGCATATGCATTCGAAGGGCGGCGGCGGCCGCGATGGGGGTTAGAGCAAGCGTTAACAGTGTAACGCCAGCCAGCAAAAGGAAGGCAGGCATCACGTCCACGCCTTCAACTGCAGCCGTCACGGTGCGCGCTCCGAAAATGAGGGTGGGTATGTAGAGTGGCAGCACCAGCAGCGATAACAGCAAGCCTCCACGCCTGATCCCGACTGTCAACGCCGCCCCGATTGCACCCAGAAAACTAAGGGCAGGGGTGCCAACCGCAAGGCTGATAACCAGCCACCAATAGGCATTGCTCGGCAGGTTCAAGGTGATGCCCAGAACCGGTGCCGCAATCACCAATGGCAGGCCCGTCGTTAACCAATGCGCGGTGGCTTTGATGGCCACCAGACCCTCAAGCGGCATGGGGGATAGGGCCAGAATATCCAGCGTGCCATCCTCGAAATCCGCTTGGAACAGGCGATCCAGTGACAGCAAACACGCCAGCAATGCGGCGATCCACAATGTGCCCGGTGCGATCTGTGCCAGTAGGCTCGGGAAGGGACCAACGCCAAACGGGATCAGCATCACGACGATCAGGAAGAACGCCAGCCCAAGGCCAGCCCCCCCGCCCGATCGAAGTGCAAGGCGCAGTTCGCGGGTTAAAACGGCAAATGTCGCGTTCATTCCCAATCCCCCGATAAAAATGGATCGCGGGAAGGTGTGGATTTGCGCATGGCGCTAGGGTCCAGAACAATCTCGCGCGGGGTATCAAGCCCCAAATCGATATGCGTGGCAATCATGGCCATGCCGCCCCCCGCACAATGTGTTTTGATAATCTGTGCAAACCGCGCCGTGGTTTCCGTATCCAGCGAGACCGTAGGTTCATCCAGCAACCAAAGCACGCGCCCCGAAACCACCAGCCGCGCCAACCCCAACCGCCGCTTTTGCCCTGCCGAGCACGCATGCGCAGGCCGATCCCAAATCTCCTCCAATGCAAACTGCTCGATAGCGTCACTGATCGAGCCGCCCTCGAACAACTGCGCCCAGAACGTCAGGTTTTCCCCGACCGTCAACTGTGGCTTGATCGCATCCAGATGCCCCGCATAAGCGATTTGTTCCTGCACACCGTCGAGGTCATCTGCCAAGGTAACACCGTTCAAAATCACGTCGCCCTCAAAGGGCTGCATCCCTGCCAAAGCGCGCAATAACGTCGATTTACCAGAACCATTCGGCCCGCGAAGCATCACGGTCTCGCCCGGATCGATAGTAAAGTTCTGGTCCGAAAAAATCAGACGCCCGGCGCGGTAACAAGTCAGATTAGAAACATTCAAAGTCATGCATTTCCTCTAACCTATTCGCAAGGAAGGTGGAAGAGGTATGCGAGCAGTGATTAACGTGCGGGTGTTCATATTTCTCGTCAGGATATTGACCTCCGTCAATATTTACTGTATACAATTGCACACAAAGGCGTTACGCCCCATTGCACCCCGCCCAAAATCGGGGCATAGCAGACCGAACCAATCCAACCGGAGGCCCCCCTCATGACCATCCAAGTCGGCACCGACACCGCCCAAACCCGCCGCGAGCTGAAAGTCGGTTCGCAAACGGTTTCGTATTATTCCATCCCTGCCGCACAAGCCGCTGGCCTCGGCGATTTCTCGCGCTTGCCCGCCGCCCTGAAAGTGGTTCTGGAAAACATGCTGCGCTTCGAGGATGGCAAAACCGTCACCATTGCGGACATCGAGGCCTTCGGTGTCTGGACCAAAAACGGCGGCAAAAATCCCCGTGAAATCGCGTACCGCCCCGCACGCGTGTTGATGCAGGATTTCACCGGAGTCCCCGCAGTCGTAGACCTCGCCGCCATGCGCGACGGGCTTGTAGCGCTGGGCGGGGACGCCGAAAAGATCAATCCGCAGACACCTGTTGATCTGGTCATCGACCATTCCGTGATGATCGACGAATTCGGCACACCGCGCGCATTCGCCTTCAATGTTGAACGCGAATATGAACGCAATCTTGAACGCTACACCTTCCTCAAATGGGGCCAATCCGCCTTTGACAATTTCCGCGTGGTCCCCCCGGGAACCGGCATCTGCCACCAAGTAAACCTTGAATATCTCTCGCAAACCATCTGGACGGACAAAGACCAGAACGGCGATGAAGTCGCCTATCCCGACACGCTCGTCGGTACAGATTCCCACACCACCATGGTTAACGGCCTCGCCGTTCTTGGCTGGGGCGTCGGCGGGATCGAGGCCGAGGCCGCGATGCTAGGGCAACCAATTTCCATGCTGATCCCCGAGGTCGTAGGTTTCGAGCTAACCGGAGCAATGGTAGAGGGCACAACCGCCACCGACCTCGTCCTCAAAGTCGTCGCCATGCTGCGCGCCCACGGCGTGGTAGGCAAATTCGTGGAATTCTACGGGGACGGGCTGGACCGCCTGCCACTAGCAGACCGCGCAACAATCGCCAACATGGCCCCCGAGTACGGCGCGACCTGCGGCTTCTTCCCGATCGACAATGAAACCCTGCGCTACCTGCGCGTCTCAGGCCGCGACGAGGATCGCATCGCGCTGGTCGAAGCCTACGCCAAGGAAAACGGTTTCTGGCGCGGCGCGGATTATAATCCGATCTACACCACCACATTATCGCTGGATATGGGCACCATCGTTCCGGCAATCTCCGGCCCGAAACGCCCACAGGATTACGTGCCACTGACAGGCGCAAAAGAAGCCTTCCGCACCGAAATGGAGCAGACCTTCAAGCGCCCAATGGGCAAAGAGGTCACCGTTGAAGGCGAGGATTACACGATGGAATCCGGCAAAATCGTCATTGCCTCGATCACATCCTGCACCAATACCTCGAACCCGTATGTGATGATCGGCGCCGGCCTTGTGGCGCGCAAAGCTGCGGCGCTGGGCCTGAACCGCAAACCGTGGGTGAAAACCTCGCTCGCACCCGGATCACAGGTGGTTTCCGCCTATCTTGAGGCCGCCGATCTGCAAAAAGACCTCGACGCGCTGGGCTTCAATCTGGTCGGCTACGGCTGCACAACCTGCATCGGCAACTCCGGCCCGTTGCAGGAGGAAATCTCGGCAGCGATCCACGAGGGCGATCTTGTCGCCACCTCGGTACTTTCCGGCAACCGGAATTTCGAGGGCCGCATTTCCCCCGATGTGCGCGCCAACTACCTCGCCTCGCCGCCCCTCGTCGTGGCTTATGCGATTGCCGGAACGCTGGACATCAACCTTGCCAGTGACGTGATCGCTCAAGACCGTGACGGCAACGATGTTTACCTGAAAGACATCTGGCCAAGCACGCAGGAAATTTCCGAACTGGTCGATAAAACCGTCACCCGCGAGGCGTTCCAGTCCAAATACGCCGACGTATTTACCGGCGACGAAAAATGGCAAGCGGTTGAAACCACCGACAGCCTGACCTACGACTGGCCTGCATCCTCGACCTACATCCAGAACCCGCCCTACTTCCAAGGCATGTCCAAGGAACCCGGCGTGATAACGAATGTCAAAGACGCGCGCCTGCTGGCCGTGCTTGGCGATATGGTCACCACCGACCACATCTCGCCTGCCGGATCATTTGCAGCCGACAGCCCCGCCGGAAAATACCTGATCGACCGTCAAGTCGGCGTGCGCGAGTTCAACTCCTACGGATCACGTCGTGGCAATCACCAAGTTACGATGCGCGGCACCTTCGCCAACATCCGCATCAAAAACGAGATGCTGGACGGCGTTGAAGGCGGCTACACCACCGGCCCCGACGGCAAACAAACCTCGATCTACGAGGCCGCAATGGCCTATAAAGCTGCCGGAATTCCGCTGGTAATTATCGCAGGCGACCAATACGGCGCAGGCTCCTCCCGCGACTGGGCCGCCAAAGGCACATCGCTGCTGGGCGTGTCCGCCGTAATCGCCAAAACATTCGAGCGCATCCACCGCTCCAACCTCGTCGGCATGGGCGTCATCCCGTTCGAATTCACCGGCGACGACGACCGCAAATCGCTGGGCATTACAGGCAACGAGACCATCTCCATCACTGGCTTGGAAGGCGACCTGAAACCCCTATCGGAGGTCCCGGCAACCATCACATACGCCGACGGCACGGTAAAAGAGATCACCCTGAAATGCCGTATCGACACCCAAATCGAGATCGAATACGTCGAAAACGGCGGCGTGCTGCATTACGTGCTAAGGAATTTAGCTAAGGGGTAAACCTAAGACACACACAACAGAAAACGCCCTCTGAAAGAAGTGCG
>CAKZNY010000230.1 GCA_937132145.1 uncultured Paracoccaceae bacterium
ATAAACCAGCCGCTGGCCAAACCTGCGCCACGAGATGATTTCTGCGGCTAACAATTTGTTAAGGTCTTCACCAATCAGCAGAGTCTCGTCAGGTGCGGTGGCCCGCAGATCGATTTGAAAACCGTCTGCATCCACGCCAAGACTAACGGCCGACAGCGGGGGCGGGCGTTTTAAGTCTGGCTCGACAGGGATTTGGTGCAGATTAGTAAGGGACACAACGAATACTCGGCTAATTTAAGCCAAGATACCTTCATTATGCTTAACAGGTAGTTAACCTAGGTTTTCATGGCCTCGACGAACCGCTCGAACAGGTAATAGCTGTCTTGCGGGCCGGGGGAGGCCTCGGGGTGGTATTGCACGGAAAAGACCGGACGGTCCTTCAAGCGGATACCGCAGTTGGAGCCGTCAAACAACGAGATATGGGTTTCTTCAACGCCATCTGGCAGGCTTTGGCTGTCCACCGCAAACCCGTGGTTCATGGATGTGATTTCGACCTTGCCAGTGGCAAGCTCCTTAACCGGATGGTTGGCGCCGTGATGGCCGTGGTTCATTTTCAACGTCTTGGCACCAAGGGCCAGCGCCAGCATTTGGTGGCCAAGGCAAATACCGAAAACGGGGATGTTGGCGGCTAAAACACCTTTTATGGCGGGCACGGCGTATTCGCCTGTCGCGACCGGATCGCCGGGGCCGTTGGACAGAAAAACGCCTTCGGGGTTGTGGGCCAGAATTTCTTCCGCCGTTGCTGTTGCCGGCAAAACCGTCACATCACAACCAGCCGAGGCCAGACACCGCAGGATATTGCGCTTTGCACCGTAATCAATGGCCACAACCTTATGGCCTTTTTCCGAGCGTTTAGGGAAGCCGTCCGGCCAAGCCCAGCGCATTTCATCCCACTGATAGGATTGCGCGCAGGTCACTTCTTTGGCCAGATCCATCCCCTCTAGCCCGGCGAAACCTTTGGCTTTAGCCAGCAGGTCATCCAGATCAAAATCCCCGTCTTTGCGGTATTCCATGGCAACGTGCGGTGCGCCCTGCATCCGGATTGCGCGGGTAAGGCGCCGTGTATCAATGCCGCCAACGCCGATGCGCGAACGCTTTTCCATCCAGCTGGCCAGATTGTCTGTGGCGCGGTAGCTCGACGGTGCCGTCGGGTCCCATTTAACGACGATACCTTCGGCAACCGGATCGCCATTCTCATCGTCCTCGGGGTTCACGCCGGTGTTGCCGATATGGGGGAAGGTGAAGGTCACGATCTGGCCCGCATAAGACGGGTCGGTCATGATTTCCTGATATCCGGTCATGGCGGTATTAAAGCAAAGCTCGGCCACGGCCAAACCTTCTGCTCCAAAACCATGTCCGTAAAATATCTGGCCATCGGCCAAAACAATCACGGCTGTCGGGTTTGCATGGCTGTCAGGCGCGAGGGCTTGGGCCTGCTCGGACGGTGCGGCATTTGGCATATCAGTCATCCTTTAGGAATTTGTCGGAAAATAGATTGACAACGCCCCGAGGTCAAGGAAAACGGAAAAGTTAAAAGTGTTGCAACTACAAGGTGTTAGCTGTTTTGCCAACTGTTGCGGTTTATGAATTTTGTCGCTATATTCCGCCTCTTGTATTAATTATGACGCCTATGGAGGGCGAACACATATGCGAAAGCGACTTTCCGAAGCACAGAAAGACGCAATGCGGGCTAAAGACAAGCCGCGTTTGTCCACTTTACGACTGGTTAATGCCGCGATTAAAGATCGGGATATTGCCGCAAGGTCCGAGGCAAACCCTGACGGGGTCTCAAATGCTGAAATCCTGTCGATTCTGGCCAAGATGATCAAGCAACGCCAAGATAGCGCGACCGCCTATGAAGAAGCGGGTCGTATCGAGCAGGGCGAGGGGGAGCGCGCCGAAATCGTTGTGATCGAAGAATTCCTTCCCAAACAGCTTTCCGAATCCGAGGCCGAAGAGGCGATCAAATCCGCAATCGCGGAGGTTGGGGCCACCTCTATTCGGGACATGGGCAAGGTCATGGGTTTGCTTAAATCGAACTACACAGGGCAGATGGATTTCGGGAAAACCGGAGCGGCGATCAAGGCGATGCTCGTCTAGGTTTTTCGTTCCGCCCTGATGTTGATGAAATTCCCCCCCAGAATGAACAACGCACCTATTGCGATGGCCCACACGAAGGGTTCGTCGTAAAGCGCCATGCCTATAAGGGTCATAATCGGCAGGCGAATAAACTCCATCGGGGCGACGGTAGAGGCGGGGGCCAGTGACAGGGCCGTGGTCAGGCAATAATGCGCGGTCAGGCCGGCGAATGCCACGATCAGAACCCATTTCATACCGTTCGCGGAGGGCACCGGAATACCACCCGGCAGACTCAAGATCAGGCCGAAGATGAATTGCATTAATGTCATCCAGAACAACACGCTAAGTACGCTTTCATAGCGCGAGATTTGTCTGGTGTAGATGACATTTAGGGCAAAGAATACGGCCGCAGCCGCCCCCGCTGCGTGGCCCGGACCCAGCGTTATGACGCCGGGTTGGGCGACGATCAAAACCCCGATAAATCCGCTAATTGCCGCTATCGCGCGGGGTTTGGTTATCTTTTCGCCCAGAAAGAAGGGGGCAAGAATAATCACCCAGATCGGGCTGGTGAATTCTAGCGCGACGAGCTGGCTGAACGGAATTATAGCGATGCCGTAAAACCACAGGTTTTGCCCCGCAAAATGGAAAACATTGCGTTTCAGGTGCATGCCCAGCCGGTTTGATTTTATTTGTGCGAATCCGCCAAGTTTCCAGATCAGAATATTAACAATGACAAACCCGATGGCAGAGCGATACATCATCAACTCGAACGTATTCAGCTCCACAGAAATCTCGCGCCCCGCCACAGCCATAGCCGAGAACGACGCAACGGCGCCCATCATCCAGATGCCTGCTCGTAACGGGTGGGATTGTTCTGTCATGCCGCGAAACGTGGCAGCGGAGTTTGCCTTTGGCAAGCAGATACTTGCGAGCTTAGGTGATTTTATATTCGCGGTGGAGGTGCGCCGTCGCAAGCCCCCATTCAGAGGTTTTTACGCGGGCTTGATGGGCCTCAAATGCGGCCTTTGTCGCGAATTCCTCATCCACCAGATACCGGTTCGGATTTTGCGAATCGACGCGCACGTCAAACGATACGCATCCATCCTCGGCAAGGCTTAGGCGAATGTGCGTTGGTAGATGTCTCTTAACCGTTGCAATGTCACTGTTAGGCACATCGAGGTACCCAGACAGGATCACTCCCACTCAATCGTCCCCGGAGGTTTCGATGTAATATCGTAGGTTACCCGATTAATCCCTTCAACTTCGTTAATGATCCGCGTGGCGGTTTCCCCAAGGAATTCATGGGTAAACGGATAATAATCCGCGGTCATTCCATCCACAGAGGTGACCGCTCGCAGCGCACAGGCAAAATCGTATGTCCGCGCGTCGCCCATCACACCAACGGTGCGAACCGGTAGAATAACAACGAATGCCTGCCAGATTTCATCGTAAAGCCCGTGCTTGCGGATCTGGTCCAGATAAACGGCATCCGCCTCGCGCAGGATGTCCAGTTTTTGGCGTGTTATCTCGCCGGGGCAACGGATGGCCAGACCTGGACCGGGGAAGGGGTGGCGACCGACGAAACTGGCAGGCAGGCCGAGTTCACGGCCCAGCTCGCGCACTTCGTCTTTGAACAGTTCGCGCAATGGTTCGACCAGCTCCATATCCATACGTTCCGGCAGGCCGCCGACGTTATGGTGGGACTTGATCGTGACCGAAGGGCCACCCGAAAAGCTGACGCTTTCGATCACGTCGGGGTAAAGCGTACCCTGTGCAAGGAATTTCGCCCCGCCCACAGATTTTGCATGTTTTTCGAATACGTCAATAAACAGTTTACCGATAGTTTTGCGCTTGATTTCGGGGTCAGATATGCCCTCCAGCGCATCGACAAACAAATCCCCCTCGGCGGCGTGGATTAACGGAATGTTATAGTTTTCACGGAACATGGCCAGAACTTCTTCGGTCTCGCCTTTGCGCATTAACCCGTTGTCAACATATACACATGTAAGCTGCTCGCCGATGGCCTCGTGAACAAGGATCGCGGTGACGGAGGAATCAACGCCGCCAGACAGGCCGCATATAACCTTTTTGTCCCCGACCTGTGCGCGGATTTTCGCAATCGCTTGGTCCTTATAGGAATCCATCGTCCAGTCGCCGGTAAAACCTGCCAGATCGGTGAAGTTCTTGTAGAACAGCGCCCCGTTAGGTGTGTGGTGAACTTCTGGATGGAACTGCACCGCAAAGAAATTGCGCTTCAGGTCGGCAGTAATAGCAAACGGCGCGTTTGGCGAGGTTCCGTAGACCTCAAACCCCTCCGCCAGTTCCGAAACATGATCGCCGTGGGACATCCAGACTTGTTCGTCGCCATCCGTAAACCAGCCCTCAAGCAACGGCATATCGGCGGCGTGGGTCACATAGGCGCGCCCGAATTCCGCCGTACCATGACCACGCTCAACCTTACCGCCAAGCTGCTGCATCATCACCTGTTGGCCATAACAAATGCCCAAAATCGGCAGGCCCATTTCAAACAAACCTTGCGGCGCGCGCGGGCTGTCTTCGTCAATCACGCTCGCGGGACCACCAGACAAAATCACCGCTTTGGGGGCAAAATCACGGATGAAATCCTCGTCCACTTTCTGGAACGGATGGATTTCACAATAGATATTGCTCTCGCGCAGGCGACGCGCGATCAGCTGCGTAACCTGTGATCCAAAATCAATAATAAGAAGGCGGTCATGTGTTTGATTTGTCATACAGCGCTGTTTATGGCGCAAAGCGGATTTGCGCAAGCGGATCGTGGAAATGTCGCGGATGGATGTTTTCGAGGCGGAAATGTTGAACGCAGGCCGCCCGAATTTATTATATTTATGGGTAACAACTAAAATATTCAGGATAATCGCATGGCAAATACAACTGTTTTGCAAGAAACCCCGCGCCGCCGCGTTCGTGGTGGCGGTGGTGCTGCACGTCGCGCAGAGCGCACCGCCCCTAAGTTCGAAGCGGTAAAGTTCATTGAGCGCAATATCCCCAACTTCGAAATCCTGAATGCCGAGGCGCTGGAAATTATCGAATACAACGCCGAAACCGTGCTTGAAGAAATTGGCGTTAACTTTGTCGATAACCCCGGCGCCCTGCAACGTTGGCGTGCCGCGGGTGCCCAAGTTGACGGCGAGCGGGTTCGTATCCCCCGCGGCCTTGCCCGTAAACTATGCAGCACCGCCCCCAGCCGGATCACCCAGCATGCCCGCAACCCTGAACGCAATGTCGAGATTGGCGGCAATACGCTGGTGCTGGCCCCTGTCTATGGCCCACCCTTTGTGCGCGATCTGGACGGTGGCCGGCGTTATGCGACCATCGCGGATTTCCAGAAATTCGTAAAACTCGGGCACATGTCGAAATGGCTGCATCACTCTGGCGGCACGGTTTGCGAGCCAACGGATGTGCCTGTTAATAAACGCCATTTCGATATGCTTTACGCCCATATGACCCTGACGGACAAACCGTTTATGGGCTCGGTGACCGAACCAAGCCGTGCGCAGGATTCGGTTGATATGTGCAAAATTCTGTTTGGTGACAAATTCGTTAACGACAACACCGTGATGACCAGCCTTATCAACATTAACTCTCCGTTAGTGTTTGACCCGATCATGATGGGCGCATTAGAGGTTTATGCGGCTAATAATCAGGCCTGCATCATTTCGCCTTTCATCGTGGGGGGCGCGATGGCCCCAGTTTCGGTGGCCGGTACGCTGACGCAGGTCTTGGCCGAGGCCTTGGCCGGAATCGCGTACTCCCAAATGATTCGCGCCGGTGCCCCAGTGATTTTCGGGGCGTTCGTAACCTCGATTGACATGAACTCCGGTGCGCCGACGTTTGGTACGCCCGAGTCCTCCGAAATCCTTTACGGGGCAGGGCAGTTGGCGCGCCGCATGAACCTGCCGTTCCGCTCTGGCGGGGGGCTTTGTGGCTCCAAACTACCGGATGCACAGGCTGGCTACGAGTCGGCCAACACCTTGAATGCGGGGCTGTTAGGCGGTGTTAACTTTATGTTGCATGCATGCGGATGGCTGGAAGGCGGGCTGGTTGCCAGCTTCGAGAAGTTCGTGATGGACGCGGATCAACTGGGCATTCTTCACTCCATCGCTGCGGGCGTGGATATTTCTGAGAACGGGCAGGCTATGGGCGCAATCGAAGAGGTTCAGCCCGGTGGGCATTACCTCGGTTGCGAACACACACAAGAGAATTTCAAATCCGCATTTTGGCGCACGAAAGTTCTGGATTACAAACCGTTTGAACAATGGAGCGAGGAAGGATCTCGCGACACCGTTCAATTGGCAAGTTTGCGGGTGGAAAAGATGCTGAGCGAGTACCAGAAACCCGCAATTGATCCCGCCATTGACGAAGCATTGCAGTCCTACATCGCCAAGAAAAAGGAAAGCATGCCGGACGCCTTTTGCTGACGTCAGGCAGCGTGTTGTTTGGGGTGCGAGCCCGCGGCAACAACCATCAAAGCGGTCAGGACGCGTATGTGTTTGCGAACGTTGTAGGCAGCGTCACGGCAGACGCGCTCTTCGTTCAAGCGGTTTTCTTCCTCCATTAATGTGTTGAAAAGTTGTTGCGGGTTCAGGCTGCCATTCCCCCCGTTTACCATTTTCAAATCGCGCCCCCAGCGAAATTCAACGATTGCGGCTCTTGCTGCGCGAATCAGTAGTTTAGGACGTTGCAAAGTGTTTAATTGGGCATGTGAGTTAAGCATAATAGCCTCCGGTTGGTTAATCTCTCACTCAACATCACACAACCTATAGGTGTGTTGCGTGATTTGATTTTCACGCGAACGCACCAATGCTGACATGCAAATATCAGCCATAATTAACTAAAAATTTACGATAACAACCTTAGGTAGATTAAACTATTTATCTAAAAGGTGGCTAAAAATTTTGACAAATTGTTTGGAAAAAACAGCTGAAACCACGCACCCTGACTGGGTTCCTGAACATGCGAAAACATATCTTACACATGTAACCATGGGCGTAAGTATTCGGGAACTGGCGCGTTTGCAGGGCTGCCATGCTTCAACGATTCTCAGACAGGTTCGTAAATTTGAATCACGGCGCGACGACCTGTTGGTCGACGAGGCATTGGATGACCTTTCCCGAAATACCCACCCTGAAACTGAACCGGAGCCCCCCCGTATGTCCACAGTTGAATCCCTAAATGAAGTTGACATATCTCGTCAGGCCCGCCGCATTTTGCGTCGCCTTTGTGAAACCGGCGCGTATCTTCTGATTGCCCCGAAGATGGAAGTTGCGGCCGTATTCAAGGAAACCGTTCCGGGCCGCCCCACTAGGATTGCCGTGGTAGATCGCAGCTTTGCGCGGGCGTTTGCGCTGAAGGAATGGATCACCGGAGAGCAGTTGGGGAAGCTGGGGCGATACAGTATTACGCCGACGGGCCGAACCGCCCTGAAACGTATGATCGCCGAGGACAAGCACAGTAGAGGCGAGGAATC
>CAKZNY010000231.1 GCA_937132145.1 uncultured Paracoccaceae bacterium
CCATCCAGTTTCACATGAACAAATATGCCAACCCCGCCGGACTGGTTGATTTTATCAACGCGCAAAACGGTCTGGCCAAAGTCCGAGACAACAAAATCATCGTGCGCCGCGACTGGAAAACCAACGCCGACAAAATCAAAGGCGCGTTCGCGATTGCACGGGATTTGGCGGTGCTGGCGAAGAAAAAACCGTAGGGTGCTTGGCCGCCACGCAGCACCCAGATTCAAATATTTATCACAAGCACCCTTGCAATTGATGCAATTGTAATACATATTATTACATATGTCACAATCACAAAACATAAACACACGCCAATCCCTGCTGAACGCCGCTGTGTCGGAGTTCTGGGAACACGGGTATCGCGGCGCTTCGATCCGCAAGATATGTGCGCGTGCGGGTGCCAGCGCGAACGCGATTACATACCACTTCGGCTCCAAGGAAAAACTGTATAGGGAAATTCTGAACAATTTCTTGGAACTTCAACTTGCGCAAGCACAGACAGCCTTACCCGAAAACCTGCGTTCGCAAGAAGAATTCGAGATACGGCTGGAGATGTTCGTCAGCCAGCTTCTTGATATTTACCTGGATAATCGCGAGTCGCTTCTGATTTCCCTGCGGGAGTACGAGCAGCTACTAGAAAATGACGATCCGGGTGCTGCCCATGAACTGATCGAAATTAACCACACTCTGTCGAACTTTATCGCGCGAGCCAAAGCCAAGGGTTTTGTTCGTGAAAACGTCGATGTTGATATTGTAGCGGGCACTTTACTGGACAGGCTGATTAATCAGGCGCGGTTCGCGCACACCCATAAACGGTTCTTCGCCGTGACCACGCTCGACCCGACATACCGCGCTTATTGGGTGCGCGCGTCGCTTGAATTGATACTCGAAGGAATGAAACCGCGGGCTTAGTCCGCATGAAAATCCACAAAAAGGAGACTACCATGCTTATTGAAAAAATCATCGAAATTGATGCTCCGATTGATCTGGTCTGGAACAAAATCAGTAACCTCGCGGACATTCAGAACTGGACAAAAACTGTGATCGAGTCGCACTTTCATACCGAAAAGCATCGCGGCATTGGCGCAGGTCGAACCTGCGACGTCAAAGGTTTCGGGACGTTGGTCGAGAACGTCATTGAATGGAACGAAAACGAGAGCTTTCGTTTGTCGCTTGAAGGTCTTCCGTTTTTCATAGACGAAGCCAGCGGCGGATGGCGGCTCGAAGCAATCGGTGAAAACCGCACCCGTGCAACCACATTTATTGACGTAACAACGCGGTTCTGGCCACTTGGGGTACTGATGGAGAAATTTGCACTTGGTCCACAATTCTCGAAGACCATCGTAGGGGCGCAAGGCGAGTTCAAAGCCTACGTCGAGAAACTTGTTTAAGTCAAAACCGTAACACTACGAAACATCGGTTGGCCGACCTATCCCGAAGTTCGGCCAACTTCAAAGGTTCTTTCACCGCGCGCCGTTCCCTACTCTATAAACCGGACCGCGCCGATGTGGGGCAAATTTCGGTTGCGTTGTGCGTAATCGATGCCGTAGCCGACCACGAATTTGTCCGGTATCTCGAACCCGATCCAGTCGGCTTTGATATCCACTTCGCGCCGCGACGGTTTATCCAGCAGCGCACAGGTTTTCAAACGCTTCGGATTGCGGCTTTGCAGAAGTTTTACCACATGGTTCAGCGTGTGCCCCGTATCGACAATATCCTCGACCAGCAGCACATCGCGCCCCTCTATCTCGCCGCGGATATCCTTTAAAATACGCACCTCGCGGCTGCTCTCGGTGGAGTTCCCGTAAGAGGACGTCTCCATGAAATCAATCTCGACAGGCAGATCAAATTCCCGTGCCAGATCGGCGATAAACATGAACGAGCCGCGCAGCAGTCCGACCACGATCAACTTGTCCGTACCAGCAAAATACTCCGAAATCTCCTTAGCCAGCGTTTCCACCCGCGCCGCAATTGATTTCGCCGAAATCATCTCGTCAATTACGTAATTAGAATGGTCCATGCTCTTGCCTTTTTTGATTCTCGCCATCTTATTACAATTAAGGTAAAAAGCCCCGCGACAATCCATCCTGTGGCGCAATGATTAACAGAAGTTCATATACCCCCCATGCCTACGCACGCCGAAAAACGTATAATGCCTCATAGCGCCGAACAGATGTACAATCTGATCGCGGATGTCTCCTCGTACCCGCAGTTTCTGCCTTGGTGTACGGCGGCAAGGATTAACAGCACCGCACCGACAAAAGATGGCACAGGTAGCGTTATTGAGGCAGACCTCGTGATCTCGTTTAAGCTGTTTCGTGAAAAATTTGCTAGCCGGGTGACGATGCATCCTGCGGCTAGTCATATCGATGTGGAGTACCTCGACGGGCCATTCCGGTATCTGAATAACCACTGGCAATTCAACGCGTTAGAAGACGGTAGTTGCGAAGTTGATTTCTTCGTAGACTTCGAATTCAAGTCCCCGATGCTGCAAGCAATCATCGGTTTGGTCTTCAACGAGGCCATGCAGCGTATCGTCCGCGCCTTCGAGAAACGCGCAGACGAATTGTATGGCTAGGCGTTAGCTTTACGACGTGAAATCATAAGCGCGCTCGCCGTGGGAGGCGAGATCAAGGCCTGTGAGCTCGTCCTCTTTGCTGACACGGATAGGGAAGATTAATCCGGTTAGTTTAACCAGAGCAATCGACATCACGATGGTGAACACCCCAACGATTGCGAGGGCGCCCAACTGTGCCCCCCACGTTCCCGCGCCGAACACTGCGATCATGATTATGCCGAAAATACCGCCAACGCCGTGAACCGCGAACACATCAAGCGTGTCGTCTATCTTCAGGAAACCTTTGACAAAGCGACATGCCTCTTGCGTTAGAATGCCTGCGATTGCGCCGATGATAACAGCCTCGATCGGTCCGACGAAACCGGATGCTGGCGTGATGGAGGCAAGCCCTGCGATTGTGCCTGTCACCAATCCAACCAGCGAAGTTTTGCCGTATTTGTACCGCTCCCATGCGATCCAGCTTAAGGATGCTGTTGCCGCCGAGATGTGCGTGACCACCATCGCCATAGCCGCGCCTCCGTCTGCCGCCAGTTGCGAGCCAGCGTTGAAGCCAAACCAGCCAACCCACAACATGGACGCGCCCAGCATCACAAAACCGGGGTTGTGCGGCGGTTTGGATTTGTCTTTGCGATGGCCAAGAAAATACGCCACCACCAGTGCCGTCAACCCTGCGGTTTCGTGCACAACTATACCGCCGGCAAAGTCTTTGACGCCGATTTCGCCGAATATACCGCCGTCCGACAGAAATCCTCCGCCCCAGATCCAATGGACGACGGGTGCGTAAACCAGCAGCATCCATAGGCCTGAAAACGTCAGCATGAACGCAAAGTTAATGCGCTCCACGTATGCGCCGACGATCAGGGCGGGGGTGATGATCGCGAAGGTCATCTGGAAGGCGAAAAACAGGATTTCGGGGATGGTGCCAGTCAGGCTGTCCACATCAACGCCGATCAGGAAGGCCTTGGAAAGTCCGCCCCATACGCCGCTTTCGCTTGGGCCAAAGGCAATGGAATAACCTGCGCCGAGCCATAGAAGTGACATCAAACAGGCAATCGCGATGGTTTGCATGAAGACGGACAAGACGTTTCTGGACCGCACCAAGCCGCCGTAAAACAGGGCCAAACCCGGCAATGTCATGAAAAGAACGAGCACCGTGGACATTAGAATCCACGCAGTATCTGCACCAACCATTGTATTCCCTTTATTTTATTTACGCTTTTATAACGTTTCGCGGGAATGTCTGTTGAGGGCTGGATTCGGGCAAGGTTAATTTCGCGTTTATGACGGATGATTGCTTGCAAGGTTAAATTTTAGGCGGTATTTTTGAGGTTGCCTAAAATCTAGGCGTTAATCAAACTTTATCGAGGGTTATTTCATCCAACAGCCAGCCCAATGCCGTCTCTACCGTCGCCAACCGCACATTATCCCGTCCGATAGCGCCGTAGTTGGCCTCGCGGGTTTCAACGCCGCTTGCCGATGCAAGCCCAAACCAGACCAAGCCTTCGGGTTTATTTCCATCGGCTCCGGGGCCGGCGACTCCGGTTACGGCGATGGTGATGTCGGCGCTCGATGCAGCTAGCGCCCCAAGGGCCATTTGGCGTGCGACGGGTTCGGAAACGGCTCCGAATTCGTTAAGCAATTGTTCAGAAACATTAAGCATTTCGGTTTTGGAGGGGTAGGAATAGGTCACAAACCCGCGATCAAACACGCTTGAGGACCCCGCCACATCCGTCAGCGCGGCGGCTATCATACCACCCGTGCAGCTCTCGGCTGTGGCGATTGTTACGCCCCTCGCTTTGGCCGCCTGAACGACCTGCGTGGCCAGATCAAAATGCCCGATCACAGCAGCACTCCATGTACAAACCCGGCGGCGGCGATCACGACTATGGCGGCCAGTATGCCCGCGAATACGTCGTCCAGCATCACGCCCAGCGGTGTGTGCATGCGGTCTGCCCAGCCGACGATCCACGGCTTCCAGATATCAAACAGCCGGAAGAATATGAACGCCGTGATCCAGCCGGGGTAGGGGAACAACCATTGCGGCTGGTCGTTGAACCACATGCCTGCGGATAGGGGCAACAGGGCGATCCAGATGCCGACCACCTCGTCAATAACGATGGACGAGGGGTCGTGGTCGTCCGCCCCGCGCGTCTCCACCGCGGTCGCCCACCAGCCCAGCGCGAAGACGAAGACGGTGGCGATTGCCAGCAACGGAAACCCGCCGAGGCCGTGCAGCACCCAGCCAACCGGCAGGGCGGCCAGCGTTCCCCAAGTGCCCGGCGCTTTGGGCAGCAAGCCTGCGCCGAAAAATGTCGTGATTATGCGTATCATGTTTTCACCAGTGTTGCGGTTGCGGTGGCGGCAATCCCTTCGCCGCGCCCTGTAAAGCCTAACTTCTCGGAGGTGGTCGCCTTGACGCTTATCCGGTCCATATCAATGCCGACTATCTGTGCCATACGTTCGCGCATCGCTAACGCATGGGGCCCGATTTTCGGGAACTCGCAGATAATCGTGCAATCGATATGGGTGATCGTAAAGCCACGCGCAACGGAACGCTCCACCGCTTTGCGCAGGAAAATGTCCGAGGCCGCGCCCTTCCACTGCATATCCGAGGGCGGGAACCATTGCCCGATATCGCCCTCGGCCAATGCGCCAAAAATTGCATCGGTTACCGCGTGCATCGCCACATCCGCATCCGAATGCCCGACGAGGCCGTGGCTGTGCGGAATTTTGATCCCGCATAACGTTACGTGGTCGCCGTCGCCAAACTTGTGAACGTCAAAGCCGTTACCTGTTCGTATGTCCATATCGTCCTTCAATGCGCGCTTGGCCCGCGCGAAATCCTCAAGAGTGGTTATTTTGAAATTATCTTCCGCGCCTTGCGTGATAGCAACGCTTAACCCCGCGCCGTGCGCCACGGCCACATCGTCAAGCGCAGGCGCGGTAAGGTTTTTATGTGCCGCCAGAATATCGGCAAACCGGAACCCTTGCGGCGTTTGCGCCCGCCACAACCCCTCACGCGTCTCCGGTGTTTCGATAACATCGCCACCGCGCCAAAGTGCATCAACAACGGGCAGCGCGGGAAATGCGCCTGCGTGGGTTTCAAGGGCGTTAACCACTTCTTCAATAATGTTAACCGAAACCAAAGGCCGCGCCGCATCGTGGATCAGCACCATATCTGGCGCAGTCGCTTGCAAAGCATTCAGTCCTGCCAAAACCGAATCCTGCCGCTCAACCCCGCCTATACAAACGGGCAGAAGGCCGGAAATGCCGTTAACCGCCCGTTCATATTCGCCCACATCGTCTGAATGGATCACGACCAGAACCGCCTCCACATCCCGATGCGCCAGCAGTGCCAGAATTGAGCGCCGCAGCACGGTTTGGCCGTTCAGGTCACGGTATTGCTTGGGAATGCCCCCTCCGGCACGTTTCCCGCGTCCTGCTGCAACTATTAACCCTGCGACTTTCATACGACCTCCGGTGTTTACCCCTGCATAGCGCAACCAGTATGTGCTTCACAATGGAGCAGGCAAAACAGTTGCCGAAAACCTCTCCCTGTTGTAGTCCTGACAAAACTGCACAAGGATTAAGCACTTTGCCCGTAATTGTCGGAAATTTAACCTTGGACCCTCCGGTCTTTCTGGCGCCCTTGGCCGGAATCACCGATTTGCCCTTCCGCAAAATGGTTTTGCGCTTCGGGGCGGGGTTGGTTGTGTCCGAAATGGTGGCGAGCCAAGAAATGGTGCAGGCCAAGCCCTCGACACGGGCGCGCGCAGAACTAGGGTTCGGGAGCGATCGCACCTCGGTGCAAATTGCGGGGCGCGAGGCGTACTGGATGGCCGAATGCGCCAAGCTGGTTGCGGATCAGGGCGCGCGGATTGTCGATATCAACATGGGGTGTCCGGCCAAGAAGGTGACGACGGGGTATTCCGGCTCGGCGTTGATGAAAGACCCCGATCACGCGCTGACGTTGATCGAGGCGGTGGTTGGGGCGGTCGATGTGCCTGTGACCCTGAAAATGCGTCTGGGGTGGGATGATAATTGCCTGAATGCGGCGGATATTGCCGCGCGGGCCGAGGATGCCGGCGTACAGATGATTACCATTCATGGTCGCACGCGGTGCCAGTTTTACAAGGGTGCGGCGGATTGGGGGGCAATCCGTGCCGTGAAATCTGCCGTTAACATTCCGGTAATCGCTAATGGCGACATTGTTGACGCGCACTCGGCTAATCGAGCGCTTGCGCTGTCGAATGCTGACGGTGTGATGATAGGGCGCGGGGCGCAGGGGCAGCCTTGGGTGTTGGCGCAAATTGCCGCCGAGGTTTCCGGCCACATATATACAGGGGCCCCGCAAGGTCCCGCTTTGGCGGATGTTATTCTAGAGCATTACGAGGATATTATCCGTTTTTACGGGCCGGATTTGGGGGTGCGAAACGCCCGCAAACACCTGACTTGGTATCTGGAACGGCTGGAAGGCGGTATGGAATTGCGAAACTTGATAATTCGTGAACGGGATCATATCGTGGTTTTGCGCTGTCTGCGTGAAGGCCTGAAAAATATCGGCCCCGAAATCGAGGTCGCCGCATGAGCGACACCAACTTCGAGAATCTTTGGGGCGCGATCCCCTATCCGGCGTTTGTTATCGACGTGGATAACGTTTTATTAACCTGTAACGCGGCGGCCGAGTTCTTTAGTGGTACATCGGTCCGCCAAATGCGCGGTAAGAAATTATCAACCTTTATCGGCGAGGGTAGCGTCATCCAAAGTATGGTTGATCAGGCGCGCCAAGGTTCCGGGTATGTCGTTCAGCACGGGATCGAGCTAAGCTGGGCAGATAACCCGCCGCGTCTTAACGATCTGCACGCATCGGGCATGCCAAACGGGCAGGTGTTGCTGTTGCTACATCCGCGCGGGCTGGCCGAAAAGATGGACCGCAGCCTGACGCACAGGTCTGCCGCGCGTTCTGTGGCGGGTATGGCGGCGATGCTGGCCCATGAAATCCGCAACCCGTTGGCGGGGATTAATGGTGCCGCGCAGCTTTTAGCCATGAGCGTTAACGATGATGACCAAGAACTTACCACGCTGATACAAGAAGAAATCAAACGTATCGGGCGGCTGGTTGAGCGAATGGAACAATTCGGTGACCAGCGCCCCGCGCAACGCGAGGCGGTAAATATCCACAACATTCTGGATCGTGCCAAACGGGCCGCAGAGGTCGGGTTTGCGGAACACGTCAGGTTTATCGAGGAATTCGACCCCTCGCTTCCGCCCGTAAGTGCGGACGCCGATCAACTGTCGCAAGTATTCCAGAACCTGCTGAAGAACGCGGCCGAAGCGGCCCCGAAGGTCGGTGGAACGATCACGGTCAAAACCGCATTTCGCCCCGGTGTGCGCCTGCAAATGCCGGGCCAGAAATCCGAGAGCCTGCCGTTGGAGGTGACCATCACCGACAACGGAAGCGGTATCCCGCCGGATTTGATTAACGATATTTTTGACCCGTTCGTCAGCTCCAAAGCGGCCGGATCGGGGTTGGGGTTGTCGCTGGTCTCGAAGATTATCGTGGATCATGGCGGGGTGGTCGAGTGCACCTCGGAACCCGGAAAAACGAAATTCAAGGTTTTGCTGCCGATCTGGCGCGAACCCGTTAAGGAGGCCTGAAATGGACGGAACTATCATTGTCGCAGACGACGACCGCACCATCCGCACCGTTCTTAGCCAAGCGTTAACGCGGGCCGGGTGCCGTGTGCGCTCCACCGGAACGATCTCGACGCTTTGGCGCTGGGTCGAGGAGGGCGAGGGGGATGTGATCGTTACGGATGTGAACATGCCGGACGGCGATGCCCTCGATATTCTGCCAGCCATTCGCAAGCGCCGCCCTGACCTGCCGATCATCGTGATGAGCGCGCAAAACACGGTGATGACCGCCATTCGGGCGACCGAGGCGGGGGCTTACGATTATCTGCCCAAGCCCTTTGACCTTAAGGATTTGTTAGCAACTGTTAACAAAGCGTTATCGCAGCACGCGCCCGAGGCCGTTACGCCAAAATCCAGTGACGAGGAAATGCCGCTGATCGGGCGCTCGCCTGCCATGCAGGAAGTCTACCGGATCATGGCGCGGCTGATGACGACGGACCTCGGCGTGATGATCACCGGCGCCTCGGGGACAGGCAAAGAACTGGTCGCGCGCGCCTTGCACGACTTTGGCCAGCGCAAAAACGGGCCGTTTGTGGCGCTGAATATGGCGACGGTTCCACCCCATATGATCGAGGTGGAGCTGTTCGGAAGCGAAAACCAGAATGCCTCAGTGATTGGCAAGTTCGAGCAGGCGCAAGGTGGCACGCTGTTTCTGGACGAGGTCGGCGACCTGCCTCTGGAGGCGCAATCCCGTCTGTTACGCGTGTTGCAAGAAGGCGAGTTTTCGCGGGCCGGAGGGCACGAGATTTTGACCGCCAATGTCCGTATTCTCGCCGCAACCCATCAGGATTTACGGGCCTTGATTAACGAGGGGAAGTTCCGCGAGGACCTGTTTTACCGCCTGAACGTCGTGCCCATCCGCCTGCCATCATTGCGGGAACGTATCGAGGATATCGCCGATCTTTCCCGCCATTTTTTGCGTCAAGCGGAACGTGAGGGCCTACCGAGCAAGGTGATTTCCAAGGACGCTGTCGAAATTCTGAAGGTGCAACCGTGGACAGGAAATGTGCGGGAGCTGGAAAACCTTATCCGCCGCCTCGCCGTTCTTTGCCCCGACGATACCATTAGTGCCAAGGTTGTCTCGCAGGAAATCGCCGCGCGGCCAAGTTCGGCTGTGGTGCCGCAACGGGCTGGCTCCGAGAGCCTGTCTAATTCCATCGAAAACCACCTGAAACGGTATTTCGATCTGCACGGAGACGAGCTGCCCCCCGCCGGACTATATGACCGCATCCTTAAAGAGGTGGAGCTGCCGCTTATCGCGCTGTCACTGGCCGCAACGCGCGGAAATCAGCTAAAAACCGCCGAATTGCTGGGAATTAACCGCAATACGTTGCGAAAAAAGATAGCGGCGCTCGACATTCAGGTGACACGGGGCAAGAAGATGATGTAAACTTGTCACAGAAGTAGTGATAAACAACAGAATCTGTAACCATCTTGCAACACAGCCTTCTCAGAACCGGTTTTATGCGGCTCGAAAGAGTTAGTAACAGTTCTGCTGTGCGAAACACCACGACATTGGCGTTAGTGATCCTTGGGCCGGTTCTTGTTGTGGCGACGTTCGTGTTTTTCGGGGCGTTTGATCGACCCGGCGATCCACGATTGCTGCGCTATATCGTGCTGGCGGATTTGGTCTACACACTGGTGATTGCGGCTTTGGTTTCGCGTCAGGTCGTGCGCATTATCGCGGCGCGTCGACGGCGTTCGGCCGGGTCCAAATTGCATCTTCGCTTGACGGGTGTGTTTACCCTTACCGCCCTAATTCCCACCGTTCTGGTCGCTGTTTTCGCCGCGGTCACCCTGAATTTCGGGCTGGAGAGTTGGTTTTCGGATCGGGTTCGCTCGGTTGTTAACAACTCCCTATCCGCGGCGCAGGCTTATGAAGAGGAGCATCGTAAAAGCATTGAGTCCGATACGATGTTGCTGGCGAATTATCTGGATGCACAGAAACTTCGTTTGAAGTTGTTAACGATTGGAGACCTTCGGGAATATTTGAATCGTGGTCAGGTGCAAATGCAACGCGCCTTGTCTGAAGCCTATGTTATTGATGTTGATGGCGGTCTGATCGCGCGCGGGGATCGCTCGTATTTGTTTAATTATGAGCAGCCTAGTGCCGAACAGATCGAACGCGCCCTAAGTGGCGAGTTGGTCATTATCGAGGATTGGGCAAACTCCGAATTTCGGGCTTTGATCGGGCTTTTGGCCTATGCAGATCGCCTGTTGTACGTGACCCGCGACGTTGACGGCGAGATTTTGTTACTGTTGGACGAGACACAGGAAACCGTGTCGCTTTATAACCAGCTGAGAGTGAACGGGGGCGATTATTATTCGAATTCGCCCTCATTTACCTAGGGTTCGCCCTAATTGTTATTCTGGCAGCCGTCTGGTTTGGCATGTGGTTTGCGGAACGACTGTCGCGCCCTGTTGGCCGCCTTGCCGCCGCAGCCGAGAGGGTCGGCGCGGGGGATCTGGACGTGCGTGTGATCGAGGAGGACGGAGACGACGAAATCGCCATTTTGGGGCGCGCCTTTAATAACATGACCCAACAGGTCAAGGGCCAGCGTGATGCATTGCTGGCCGTTAACGAGGAAACAGAAAAGAGCCGCCGGTTGTTTGACTCGGTTCTATCTGGCGTCACTGCGGGGGTGATCGGTCTTGATGGTGACGGGCAGATCGAGTTTATGAATGCCGCCGCCGAGCATATGCTGGGTCTGGAACCCGAAGCGGCTTTGGGGCAGGGGATTTTGACGGCAGCGCCGGAATTTGCCGATTTGTTTAACAAATTATCGGGCAGCACACGACAAACCACGCAAGGCGAGGTCGAGGTAATTCGCGCCGGTGTGCATGAAAACCTTTTGGTAAGAATGGCGACGCGCCGACCTTCCGAGGGATCGCTTGAGGGGTACGTGATTGCATTTGACGATGTGACGGACCTCGTTTCCGCGCAACGTATGGCAGCGTGGGGGGATGTGGCGCGCCGTATTGCACACGAGATCAAGAATCCGTTAACGCCTATTCAGCTATCCGCCGAACGTATCCTTCGCAAGTTCGGGCCGTTGGTTGGCGAGGAACAGGAATCTTTGAAAAAGTATGCGGATGTTATTATTCGTCAAACCAATGACTTACGACGTATAGTTGATGAGTTTTCAAAATTTGGCCGGATGCCGGAAGCCAAGAAATCCCCCGAGGATATTCGGGAAATTTTGCGCAGTGTTGTCTTGCTGCAAAACGAGGCGGATCCCGATATTTCGGTAAGCCTGGATGCACCGGACAAATTGCCAAAACTTATGCTGGACGAGACGTTAATCTCGCAAGCCTTTACAAACCTTGTGAAAAACGCGCGTGAGGCTGTGACCGCAAAACAGGCGGCGGGGGACGGGTTTGCAGGGCAGGTTCGGATAATTGTGCGGGCCGATGAGGGCGCGATTACAATCAAGATACAGGACAACGGCGTCGGGTTCCCGGCGCACCGCGCGCGCTTGTTCGAGCCTTA
>CAKZNY010000232.1 GCA_937132145.1 uncultured Paracoccaceae bacterium
ATGCCTCGATCGTAAAATGAAATCTGGTTTTGGGTGCGGTTCTCTATCGCCTTAAAAATTTTGTAAACGTTTGTGTCGATGGAGGTGCCGCCCTCTTGGCCGGTGCCATCCGAAAATAATACAATGTTTTTGGGCATTATATTCTCCTGAAATAAAATTGTTATATTGACAATAATATAACTTTTGTAGAAATTCTTCAACTCGGGTATGGCGTCGGTTATATCTCGCGCGGATGAACGCGAGTGATGTTGACATATCCTCGTATCTATTGGATAACGCGCGCTTGTTGCAGGAGGGTTCCTGTGGCTTATCTATGCAATTGTCCCAAGCGGGGCACGCAGTCCGAGGTGCAGATGATCTGCAAAACGCCGCGCACGCGGGACCACACGACGCGAATGAATAAAGGAATGCGCGTATGTTCGCGGTTATAAAAACTGGTGGCAAGCAGTATAAAGTTGCTACAGGCGATATTTTTAAGGTTGAAAAACTGGCTGCCGACGCTGGCGAGACAATTCAGTTCAACGAGGTCCTTATGCTGGGCGGCGACACGATTACGGTCGGTGCGCCAATGGTTGAAGGCGCTGGTGTTCAGGCTGAAGTTCTGGACCAGATGAAGGGCAAGAAGACAATTCACTTTGTGAAACGTCGCCGGAAACACTCGTCCCAACGTAAAAAAGGCCACCGTCAACAACTGACAGTGATCAAGATCACAGACATTCTGGTTAAAGGCGCCGAGAAATCTGGCGTTAAAGCTGCGGTTGGTGCTGGTTCGGTTAGCGCGGCTGTTGCTGCGGTTGCAAAACCTGCGGCCAAAGTAGCTGCGAAACCTAAAGCGGCGGCGAAGCCTGCTGCCAAGCCTAACGCGGCCCCTAAAGTTGCTGCCGGTGCGGACGATCTGAAAAAACTGTCTGGCGTTGGTCCGGCACTCGAGAAGAAACTTCTCGCCGGTGACGTAACCAGCTTTGCACAGATTGCTGGTTGGTCCGAAGCCGATGTTGCCAAATTTGACGAAGCACTTTCGCTCAAAGGCAAGATCGACAAAGAAGGCTGGATCGAACAGGCGAAAACATTCGCTTCTGAAGCTTAAGGAGAATACGACATGGCACATAAAAAAGCAGGCGGCTCAACCCGCAATGGTCGCGACTCCGCCGGGCGTCGTCTTGGTATCAAAAAATACGGCGGCGAGCTGGTAATCCCCGGTAACATCATTTGCCGTCAACGCGGCACCAAATGGTATCCGGGCACTGGCGTTGGCATGGGCAAAGATCACACGATTTTCGCCGTGCTTGAGGGCAATGTATTTTTCAAGAAAGGCTTTAAGGGTCGTACCTTTATTTCCGTTCTTCCAGTCGCCGAGGCTGCAGAATAACCGAACCCTCGGTATGAAAAACTTATGAGGGGCTCGGTGGAAACACCGGGCCCTTTTTCTATTTTACGGAGGCAACAATGGGTGTCGAAGTATTAGGCTATCTGATTTTCGCAGCCGCGATGGTTGGAACGCCCGGACCGGCGAATATGGTCCTGCTGTCGGCAGGGGCACGTTTCGGCTTGCGCCGCGCCTTGCCATTCGTTGGCGGAGTTTTGCTGGGCAAACAGCTTATCATCTGGCCAATCGGTTTTGGCTTGATGGAGATGGCAGGCCGCGCACCAATGGTGTTCGTGGTGCTCAAATGGGTGTCGGTTGTCTATATCCTCTGGCTGGCGTGGCGCATTGCGGGTAGCCGCATTAACGCGACAAAGCAGACCAAAATACCGGGGTTTCTTGCGGGGTTGATCGTGCACCCGTTAAACCCGAAAGCCTGGGCAATGGTCACCGTTGGCTTCACCAGTTTCGTCGCCGATGGAACACCTACGTTTACTGCGACAGCAACGATTGCGCTGATACTAATGTCGGTACAACTCGTGTTGCACCCGTTATGGACGTTGGGCGGGCAGGCGATAGCGGCGCGGATGGCTGGGCAGAAGTCCGAGAAATATCTGATGTGGACGCTGGCGGCATTGACCGTCGCCTCTGTTTTACTTGTGCTGGCGAAGGGGGGCTGAGATGACTGTTGAACGACTAATTCCGCCCGTCCTGAAAACCGCGCGGCTGGTGCTTCGGCCCTTGCAGGATAGCGATGCTGGATTGATCAAATTGTATGTGGGGGATGAGCGCGTGGCGTTGAACCTCGCGGTTGTGCCCCACCCCTATCCTGACGGTGCTGCCGAGGCGTATATCGAGCGCTCGCGCAGCCCGGACGGGGATGAAATCCCGTGGGTGATGGCGCTGAACGGCGAGCTGATCGGCGTGATCTCGATTTCGCCTAAAGACACGGGGCGCGGCAATATCGGCTATTGGCTGGCACCGCAATTCTGGGGGGCGGGGTTTACGCCCGAGGCCTTGGAGACGGTGGTGAAATACGCCCGCACCAGCGGCATTAAAGGGCTGGACGCGGGGGTGCACCAAGGGAATCACGGCTCGGCGCGGGTTTTGATCAAGGAGGGGTTCGAGTATTGCGGAGACAGCGAAACCCACTCCATCCCGCGCGGTGGCATGGTGCAGTCTTGGGACTATAAGCTGGATTTCGGTGATGGATAACCTGCGGTTAAGAAAATTTCGGAAGGATGATTTTGAGGCGTTTCATGCAATCGTTTCGGATTACGGGGTCGTGAAAATGCTGGGCAGTTGGCCGCATCCCGCTGACCCTGAATTCACGCGCAAGCGGATGTTTTCCAAGCAGGCGAGCTTGGTCTCGGCTATTGAATATGACGGGCAACTGGTGGGCAGCGTCGGTGGCATTGACGGCGGAATCGGCTACTTGGTGAAACCATCTCTCTGGGGCCGAGGGATTGCGACTTGGGCTGTCGGGCAAAAGGTGGGCGAGATGTTTCGTGGCAGTACGCAGGATAATATCACGACATATGTCTGGAACGACAACCTTGCCTCGGTCGTGGTTTTGCGCAAACACGGGTTTATAGAAACGCGCCAGTTGAAGAACACAAGCAAGGCGCGAGGCTGCGAGGTTGATAGCACGGAGTATGTGCTAACACGAGCAGCTTGGGCCGCAGCACAACCGTTGCACATTGGGCGTCGCCGCGATGTTTGATACCGCCGCCTCGCAACGCGTGCTTGAAAAAACGGTGATCGGGCGTGGCGGAGATAAAATGCATATACCCGTTGCCAGACTTGAGGAAGCGGCGCAGTTCCTGTATCGCTTGGACAAATCCAAATTTAGGACAAAACGATGAAATTTCTTGATCTTACAAAGGTCCAAATTCGCTCCGGTACGGGCGGTAACGGCTGTGCGAGCTTCCGGCGCGAAGCATACGTGGAATTCGGCGGCCCTGACGGTGGCGACGGCGGCAAAGGCGGTGACGTCTGGGTGGAGGCCGTGAATGGCCTGAACACCCTTATCGATTTCCGCTTTCAGCAGCATTATTTTGCCCAGAACGGCCGTGGCGGGCAGGGGCGACAGATGACGGGTGCGGATGGAAACGATATTGTTCTGAAGGTTCCCGTGGGCACTGAAATTCTGGATGAAGAACAAGAGGTGGTTCTGGCGGACCTGACAGTTGAGGGGCAACGCGTGCGCCTCGCGGCGGGTGGCAATGGTGGCTGGGGAAACCTGCGGTTCAAGACCTCGATCAACCGCGCGCCGCGCAAGGCCAATCCGGGCATGGAAGGTATTGTTCGCGCTGTCTGGCTGCAACTTAAACTGATCGCCGACGTGGGTTTGCTGGGTATGCCAAACGCCGGAAAATCGACGTTTCTGGCTGCGACATCAAACGCGCGGCCAAAGATTGCGGATTATCCGTTTACCACCCTTCACCCCAATCTAGGTGTGGTTGGCATCGATGAAACCGAGTTCGTGGTCGCCGACATTCCCGGCCTGATCGCTGGCGCGCATCAGGGCACGGGGCTTGGGGATCGCTTCCTCGGCCATGTTGAACGCTGCGCGGTTCTGTTGCATCTGGTGGATGCGACCAGCGAAGACCCCGTTAAGGATTATAAAATCATCATTCACGAATTGGAAATGTATGGCGGCGATCTGGCCGACAAGCAGCGTGTGACAGCGTTGAACAAAATCGATGCGTTAACGGATGATCAACGCGACGACGTTGCTAAAGCGTTGGAGGATGCCACGGGCGAACCCGTTATGCGCCAGTCCGGTGTTAGTGGCGAAGGCCTGCAAAACACATTGCGGGTGCTGCGCAAAATCATCGACGCCAATGCCGCTGCCGAAATTGAGTCAGATAAGGAACCCGAGGCATGGAAACCTTAACCTCCGCCTCGGTTATCGGCGCGGCAAAACGGCTTGTTATCAAGATCGGTTCCGCACTTCTGGTGGATCGCGCGACGGGGTTGCTTAAGCGTGACTGGCTGGCCGATCTGGCCATCGATGTGGCGATGCTGAAAGCGGACGGCAAAGAGGTGCTGATCGTGTCCTCCGGCTCGATCGCTTTGGGGCGGCGGGTGCTGGGGTTTCCCGAGGGAACGCTAAGTCTTGAGCGTGCGCAAGCGGCTGCGGCGGTGGGGCAAATTCGGTTGGCGCAGGCGTACCGGGAAATTTTGCAACCGCACGGGATCGAGGCCGCTCAGGTTTTGTTAACCCTTGAGGATACTGAAAACCGCCGCCGTTATCTAAATTCCCGCGCGACAATCGGCACCTTGCTGGAACTGGGCACGGTTCCAATCGTTAACGAAAACGACACCGTTGCGACGGATGAAATCCGCTACGGTGACAATGACCGGCTGGCGGCGCAAGTGGCCGCAATGGTGGGCGCGGATGTGTTGGTGCTTTTGTCGGATGTGGAGGGGCTTTACACGGCCGACCCGCGTTTTGACCCTGACGCAAAGTTTGTGGCGCATGTGGATACCATAACGCCAAAAATCGAGGCGATGGCCGGCGAGGCGGGTACCGAGGGCGCTAGCGGCGGTATGAAAACCAAAGTGATGGCGGCCAAAGTCGCGATGCATGCGGGATGCGCGATGGCGATCACCAAGGGCGAGGTCTCGCGGCCAATCAAAGCCCTGCTCGATGGCGCGACCGCAACGTGGTTTGCAGCCGCAGCCTTGCCCGGGGTCGCGCGGAAACGTTGGATTTCGGGCATGAAGACGAAGGGTCGGATCATTCTGGATGCGGGGGCAGTTGCCGCACTGGGGCGCGGGAAATCCCTACTGCCTGCGGGTGTCAAAAACGTCGAGGGGGATTTTGGCCGCGGTGAACCGGTTGAAATCGTCGGGCCGGACGGGGCGACGATTGCCACGGCGCTGGCCGGATATGATGCCAAGGAAGCGCGGCTGATTATGGGGTGTCAGTCTAACGAAATAGAGGCCAAATTGGGCTACACGGGGCGGGCGGCAATGGTCCACCGTGACGATATGGCGATGTGAGGGATTATGGACGTTAAGGAAATCATGGCCGATATCGGCGCGAAGGCCAAAGCGGCAAGTGCGCAACTGGCGTTTGCCTCTGCGGATAGCAAACGTGTGGCGCTAAACGGGGCTGCGGATGCGGTCTGGGCGCGTCGGGCCGAGATTATTGCGGCCAACGTCAAGGATATGGAATTTGGCCGCAACAAAGGGTTGTCGGACGCGATGATGGACCGGCTGATGCTGGACGAGGGGCGCATTCAGGGCATCGTTGACGGTTTGCGCGCGGTCGCGGAACTGCCTGATCCTGTGGGGGTTGTGACGGCTGATTGGGATATGCCATCGGGCCTGAATATCCGCCGTATCCGCACCCCCTTGGGCGTGATTGGCGTGATTTACGAGAGCCGCCCGAATGTTACAGCGGACGCTGGCGGGCTGTGCTTGAAGGCAGGTAATGCCGCGATTTTACGCGGCGGGTCCGAGAGTTTTCACAGCTCCACCGTTATTCATTCCTGTCTGGTTGACGGCTTGAAAGCGGCTGGCTTGCCCGAGGATTCCATTCAACTAGTGCCTACCCGTGACCGCGCTGCCGTTAGCGAAATGTTAACGATGACGGGGTATATCGACGTGATTGTTCCACGTGGTGGCAAAGGTTTGGTCGGCTTGGTGCAGCGAGAGGCGCGGGTGCCTGTGTTTGCGCATCTGGAAGGCATTGTGCATGTCTATGTGGACGTTGATGCGGATGTTGCGAAGGCGCGTGCGGTTATTATGAATGCCAAGACACGGCGAACAGGGATTTGCGGTGCGGCGGAGTGCTTGCTGATTGATCGCGCTTTCTACGCCGCCCACGGTGCGCCGTTTGTTGAAGATTTGGTTAACGCTGGCGTCGAAGTGCGCGTGGGTGAGGGCTTGCAGCATATCGCGGGCACTATTCCGGCAACAGCGGATGATTGGGGGAATGAGTATCTGGATATGATCATCGCCGTGAAGTTGGTCGATGGTATTGACGGCGCAATCGCGCATATCGGCGAGTTTAGCTCGAACCATACGGACGCAATTCTGACGGAAAACGATGCGACTGCGGATCGGTTCTTCCAGCGGGTTGATAGCGCGATCCTGATGCGCAACGCCTCGACACAATTCGCGGATGGCGGCGAGTTTGGCATGGGGGCCGAGATTGGCATCGCTACAGGCAAGATGCACGCGCGTGGCCCGGTCGGCGCGGAACAGTTAACCAGTTTTAAATATCTGGTGGTTGGTGACGGAACAACGCGGCCTTAAAACGACAAAATCCGCCGAAAGGCGGGCCGTCATTCTCGGATTAACGTTTTATTAACCGTTCCAGCTACGAATAGGGCCACTATCCATATGCACGAAATTCGAGCCGTTGTACTTGCCAACTCCGCCCGACTTGCAAGCTTTGCCAGCTGCCGTCAATTGCGCGACGCTGCGGGATTTCAAGCGCACGTCTGCGGCCATCCCCTTGATGTGAAAGGAATTTGACGCAACACTGCGGTTGCCTCTACGCAACATCGCGTTTGTTTTGGCGCTGCGATAACCGGAGAGCAGCGTGAAAGGCTCGGTCGTTTCCAGCAAACGATGGGATGCTGAGAGGATGTCAATGTTGCGACGGTCATAGTCGATGACCTCGTCGCGGCGCCAGTCGCGCATAAAGTAGCTGATTTCGCTTAGGGCCGGATTGATATACTCGCCCTCGATCCAGTAGATTGTGTCGATAGTTTCACCGGTACGCTGGTTGCGCATGCTGATCCGCCGCACGTCGCCCGCGCTGTGTAAAAAGCCCGCAACATTGGCGTAAACCGGAGTTGCTGAAATGACTGCGACACCTGCGAACGCACCCAAAAGCCGCCGTCGCGATGTTTTTACAGCGTTAAATTTCATAGTAGACTGCCTCGTCTCAATTTTTGATCGTTTGCCGACCATATTTTATGTCTGCTTAACTTTATACATATATGACACAAAACGACTCACAGGCCAAGTGGCAGTTTCGCCCTATTTTTATGGCAAGCAAAAATCCGCGCGCCTGACGAAACTGTGAACAACATTCGGTTGGTGTTGTTATGTACTACTGGTATGTACCTTTTATCCCACAACGGGGGGCATTCTGCGGAAAAAGCGGAATTCCTCTCGATATAGTCCTGATGTCCGTGTAGTAGCGTCGAAGCAAGTTTTTTTAAGTGTTTTAGAGGCAACAATGTATCAAATTAGCAACGGTCATAAACTGCGAAATATATTCATCGCAATCTCCCTTTCAGTACTGGGCACAACCGCGCCGGTATTTGCACAGGAAGCAGCTACACAACCGGCTGTAGAGGTGACATCTGAAGAACGCTTCGCCGCAACTTTACAAGAGTTGTTTACGCAAGGCGGCCCTAAGCTTTCAGATTTTGCCAGCTTTTACGCGGATCGAAATTACCAACCGATATGGGCGAATAACACAGGCAGCATTCTCGCTTTGATTACAGCGATCGAGCAGGCGCCTGATCACGGCATGACCGTTTCAAGGTACGAACTGGCGAAACTCGAATTGCTATGGGCTGCGGGGGATGCGCCCGAACAAATGGCGGCATTGGAATTTCAGGCCGCAAATTCCTTTGTGAAATTTGCCAAAGAATTGAATGCAGGCATACTGGATCCGCGTGGAATACCTAACCCTGGTGCCGATCACGACGAAATGTTTGCAACCCGTTACGTTCCAGAGACCATCGACTTATTGGTAGATGTTGCGTCTGCCGCGGATAAAGGGATGTTCTACAAAACATTACAGCCCTCGGCACCTGAATATACACAGATGCTGGCGTTGAAACAGCAGCTCGAGGCGCTGGCTTCGTCCAATGGCTGGGGCCCGATTGTACCAAGTGGCAAAACACTGCGTCTGGGGAAATCCAGCGCGCGGATCGTTGCCCTGCGGGAGCGGCTTGCTCAACGTGGGTACGATGTCGACGATTTGTCTTCCCCCACCTTTGATAATGCATTGCTGAAAATCGTAAAACTTTTCCAAACCGATTCAGGCCTAAACGCAGACGGTGCCGTCGGGCCACAAACGTTGGCATCGATCAACGCGCAACCGAATGGCCGGCTAAAGCAGGTTATCGTTAATCTGGAGCGGATGCGCTGGATGAATTATGACCTTGGCGAGCGGCATGTTTATGTGAACATTCCAGATTACACCGCGTCAATAATCGACAATGGGAAACCCACATTAAGTTTCCGTGTCGTCGTTGGTACATCGAAATTCCAGACCACCGAATTTTCGGATGTCATGACCCATATGGTTATAAACCCGTCCTGGAACGTACCCTACAGCATTGCTTCAGAGGAATACTTGCCAAAACTTCGGACGGATCCGACCCTTCTAGTACGTGAAAATATCAGTATGATGGTAAGTGGGTCTAATCAGATAGTTGACTCAACAAGACTGGATTATTCATATTTCACCAAAGATAACTTCCCGTTTTTCTTGAAGCAAAGCCCTGGCAAAAACAATGCGCTGGGTCGGGTTAAATTTATGTTCCCAAACAGATTCAATATTTATATGCATGATACACCCGCGCGAAGCCTGTTTAACAAAGATGCAAGGGCGTTTAGTCACGGGTGTGTTCGTGTGCAAAAGCCGCTAGAATTTGCCTATGCGTTGTTGTCTTTGCAGACAGCGGACCCGGAAACACTATTCCAAACCACTTTGGCATCTGGTGAAGAGACACAGATAAATCTGGTGAAACCGGTTCCCGTGCATATTGTGTATCGTACGGCTTGGGTGGATCGCGACGGCGTCGCGCAATTCCGCCAAGATATCTATGGTCGTGACACATTGGTAATGAATGCTTTGATCAATGCCGGGGTTACATTGCCTGCACTTGATAGCTAAAAGTGGGTAAAGCGGTCGGATTGGCCGGTTAACCCGCTCGGAGGCTTTATGCAAATTACTGTCGCAAAACTGGCGCAAGCGTTGGGGGCAAAGGCCGTTGGCGATGTGGAACAGTTGATCTCCGGCCCTTGCGAGCCGAGTGCGGCCAAGGCCGGTTTAATCGCGCTAGCCATGGACGAATCCTATAGCGAGGCGTTGCAGCAAAGCGGTGCGCGCGTCGCCATTCTGTGGCAAGGTGCGGATTGGAAAGCCTTGGGGTTAAGCGCTGCGATATTCGTGCCACGCCCACGCTACGCCCTTTCAGGGATCACAAACGTGTTTGGCGTTGATCCAGAGGTTGCCAAAGGCATCCACCCGACAGCCCTTATTGACCCGAGCGCGGAGATTGGTGAAAACCCGTCTATCGGCCCGTTTGTCGTTATCGGCAAGGGCGCAAAAATAGGCGCGAACGCGCGGATATTATCCCATACAAGTATCGCCGAGCATGCCCTTATCGGGGCGAACGCGTTGATCTATGAGGGGGTGCGAATACGTGCCCGCGTCGAGATCGGCGACGATTTTATTTGCCAGTCAAATGCGGTGATCGGCGGGGACGGGTTCTCGTTCGTGACACCTAAAGCCGGAGCGATCGAAGAAGCGCGCAGCATGTCGCAAGAAATTTCGGGTGGAACGGATGAATACGCGCGGATCAACTCGCTTGGGACCGTGATAATCGGTGACAGGGTCGAGGTAGGCGCGAACACCACCATTGATCGCGGCACGATTTCAAACACGGTGATCGGGACGGGAACGAAGATCGATAACCTTGTGCAGATCGGGCATAACGTCAAAATCGGCAAGCATTGTTTGCTGTGTGGCATGGCCGGAATCGCAGGCAGCGCGGTTTTGCATGATCGGGTTATCTTGGGCGGAAACGCGGGGGTTATGGACCATGTAGTCGTTGGCGCCAACTCGATCGCGACGGGCAAAGCGGCGATTTTGTCGAACGTGCCGCCCAATCGTGTGATGATGGGAAATCCGGCGGTTCCGATGAAATCCAGCATCGAAAGCTACAAGGCCCTGCGTCGATTGCCGCGTATGGCGCGCAAGCTTGCCGATTTAGAAAAACAGGTTTCAAAACTGGATACGACCAAGTAGACGAATGCTTGAGAACATAAGAGGAAAAATCCGATGGCACAGAGTGTGCAGGATAGGGTTATTGCAATATTAGCTGAACAAGCGCTTATGAACGTGTCCGAAGTGAATCTGGAAGCAACGCTTGACGAACTCGGGATCGACTCCCTCGGTCTGGTCGAGGCGGTGTTCGCAATCGAGGAAACCTTCGATGTGCATGTGCCGTTCAATGCGAATGATCCATTAGACGCCCAGTTTGACATTTCCAACGTGCAATCGATGATCAAGGCTGTTGAAGGTCTTGTTGCTGCGGCTGCAAATAACCCGGCATGAAGCGCGTCGTCATCACGGGCCAAGGTGCCATTAGTTCACTAGGTATGAGCGCGACCGCCACGATGGAAGGTATGCGCGAAGGCCGCCTCGGCATCACGGATTTGGTGATGCAGGACGTGGATCGCCTGTCAATCAAGATCGGTGGGCAGGTTCACGGCTACAATGAGGCGGATTATTTCAGCCGCCAAGAACTGGTTCTTTACGATAAATTCACACAATTCGCGCTACTGTCAGCAAAGGAAGCGATGGCACAGAGCGGGTTGGAGATAACTGAGCGTCTAATGCTTCGCTCCGGCGTTATCTTGGGTACTGCTGGCGGTGGTTTGCATACGCAGGACGAAAACTACCGGCGCGTTTACGAGGCTGGCAAGAACCGCGTGCATCCGTTTGTGGTTCCACGTCTGATGAATAATGCGGCGGCCAGCCATGTTTCCATGACGTATAACCTGCACGGGCCCTCTTATACGGTGGCCACGGCGTGTGCGTCCTCGAACCACGCAATGGGGCAGGCGTTCCATATGATCCGCGCTGGCACGACAGATGTGATGTTAACCGGTGGCAGTGAAAGCATGCTGGTGTTCGGCGGGATTAAGGCGTGGGAAGGCCTGCGCGTGATGTCCAAGGATGCTTGCCGCCCGTTTTGTGCCACGCGCAACGGCATGGTTCAGGGCGAGGGGGCGGCCGTTTTCGTCTTCGAGGAATACGAGCACGCCAAGGCACGTGGTGCTGATATGTTGGCTGAAGTGATCGGTTTTGCCATGAATTCGAATGCGTCTGAGATTGTGACGCCCAACCGGATCGGCGCGGCGCGGGCCATACGGGGCGCGTTGCTGGACGCAGGTCTGAACGGCGACGAGGTTGGCTATATCAACGCGCACGGAACCGGCACGACGGGGAATGATATAACCGAATGCGCTGCGGTGCGCGATGTGTTCGGGGTGCATGCCGATAAACTGATGATGTCCTCGACCAAATCCATGCACGGACATCTT
>CAKZNY010000233.1 GCA_937132145.1 uncultured Paracoccaceae bacterium
GGCCGGCGGTTTAATCGGTCTTGTTCTTGGCGTGCTCTTCGCACCCCGTCGCGGTCGGGAGACTCGGGAACAGCTAAGGAAAAAGGCCGATGATCTGATCGAGCAAGGTCGTGGATCGTACGAGACGCAAAAAGGGCGGGTGCTCGAGGCGGTCGGTGTCGGTCGAGAAGCCGCCCTCGAGCGGACCGAGTCGCGCGGAGCGCATTACCGCGTCGACTATCCGCAGAGCAACCCGGGCCTCCAGGCCCGGTCGCACACGATACCTGCACCTCATGAAACAGCACGGCTGCCCCTGACGACCGCGAGCGTCGCTCCGTGACGATCCCCCTCCCCTCATCTACACCAGATGTGGTCGCCCGCGCCTACGCGGAGGATCTCGCGAACATTGGAGATCTGACGACGCTCGCGACGATCCCTGAGGGCCACCGATCCCGTGCCGAGTTCGTGGCTCGCTCATCGGGATGCATGGCGGGCATCCCCCTCATCGAGCTCTGCCTGGAATACATCGACCCCGAGATCGTGTGTCGACCGATGGCGCAAGACGGCGAGCTCGTGCAGGCGGGCACTGTGATTCTGGAAGCGAGTGGCGCGACGCGATCGCTCCTGAGCGCAGAGCGGGTTGCGCTCAACTTCCTCGGGAGGCTCTCAGGTATCGCGACAGCAACCCGCGCCTTTGTCGACATCGTCGCAGGTACCGGCGCCGCTATCTCCGACACTCGCAAGACGACGCCGGGTTTGCGCCTCGTTGAAAAGCAGGCAGTGCTACACGGCGGCGGGTTCAACCATCGGTTTGGGCTAAGCGATGCGATCCTGATTAAGGATAATCATATTGCGGCAGCGGGCGGGATTTCTGCGGTGCTGAACCGCGCCAAATCCGTTGCATCACACATGGTCCGCATCGAGATTGAAGTGGATAATCTGGAGCAGTTAGACGAGGTTTTGGCGGAAAATATCGCCGATGTTGTGCTGTTGGACAACATGGACACCGAAACCCTGAAACGCGCCGTGAAGATGGTTAACTGGGCATTAATCACCGAGGCATCCGGCAATATGCGCCTTGAACGTATCGCCGAAGTTGCCAGTACGGGGGTCGAATATATCTCGTCAGGCGCACTGACCCATTCCGCCCAAACGCTGGATTTGGGTCTGGATTTTTAGGCTGTTGTTTGGGTTAGGCGTGGGGGCGGTGCGTGGAGACCACGCACCCTACATATGTGCCGCTTCACGCAAGCAATTCCGCCAATAACAGCTTTGCCGAGTTAGAGCGCGGCACCCACAACCCTCGATCTATTGCTTCCTGAAACTTCTCGGCCATCTCGCGCAGGGCGGCCGGGTTGGCGTCCTTAATGAACGCGCGGGTGTCATCGTCCTCGATAAATGCGGCATGAACCAGATCGAAATGGTGGTTTTTCACCGCCTTGGTGGTGGCGGCAAAGGCGAACATATAATCCACGGTGGCGGCCATTTCAAACGCACCTTTGTAACCGTGGCGCTTAACACCCTCGATCCATTTGGGGTTCACCACGCGCGAGCGGATGACGCGGGACATTTCCTCGTCCAACGTGCGGATAACGGGGCGTTCGGGGCGGGAATGATCGTTGTGGTAGATTTTCGGGGCATCGCCTTGCAAGTGCTGGATCGCCGCCGAAACGCCGCCCTCGAACTGGTAATAATCGTCGCTGTCCAGAATGTCATGCTCGCGGTTGTCCTGATTTTGGATCACCGCCTCAACTGTGCTTAGGCGTTTCTCGAACTGTTCGCGCGCGCCCTTTCCTTCGGCCCCACCGCCGTATGCGTATCCACCCCATGTCAGGTAGGCATCCGCCAGATCGGCCGTGTCATTCCAGATGCGCTCGTCGATCAAAGCTTGCAGACCCGCGCCATATGCCCCGGGTTTTGAGCCGAATATGCGGAAACCGGCACGCAGTTCTCCAAGCTCGCTTCGCTCGCGATTGTACCTTGCTGAAAGGGGGTTCATATCGTCCGGCTCGTCCAGCGCCATTACCGCGCGCACCGCACTGTCCAGCAGCTCGATCTGCGCCGGAAACGCATCACGGAAAAAACCGGATATCCGCAGGGTCACATCCACGCGCGGGCGGTCCAGAACCGACAGCGGAATAATCTCGAAACCGGTCACACGGCGGCTGGCATTATCCCACTGCGGCTTCACGCCCATCAGCGCCAGCATCTGGGCGATATCATCGCCGCCGGTGCGCATATTCGAGGTCCCCCACGCGGTCAAAACCATTGATCGAGGCCAGTCACCCTCGTCCTGCAAATGCCGTTCAATCAGCGCATAGGCCGATTTCCACCCCAACTTCCAAGCGGTTGGTGTGGGCAAAGTGCGGCTATCAATGGAATAGAAATTCCGACCCGTCGGCAATGTATCCAGACGCCCGCGACTAGGCGCGCCCGAAGGGCCGGGGGCGACGAAGCGGCCTTCAAGGCCAGCGAGGAGCGCCCCCATCTCCGCCTCTCCACATGCCCTGACCACCGGTAAAACCCGTGTGTGAATTTCCTCGAACACAGCCCGGGTGCGCAGCCACATACGCTCCGGCTCCAGCCCCTCGATAAGGCGACCAGCCAGCCATTCCAGCCGTTCAACTGAATCGCCAAGACTACGCCATGTATCACTTGAGGCGGCTTTCAAAGCCTCATGCCGCGGCCCCTCGTACGCATCCCCCATCGCACAATCGAGCGGGTCAAACCCCATCTCCATATCCGCCGCCATCGCACGGATTAACGATGCATCCCCGCCCTTGCCTTGCCCGCGCGGCACCCGCACCAGCGCTTGCACTAAATCCCGCTCCAACCGACCCTCGGGCGAGGTGCCAAACACATGCAGCCCGTCCCTGATCTGGCTTTCCTTCAGGTCACAAAGGTAATTATCAAGGCTGGAAAGCTGGCTTTGTTCGTCCGCCTCCCAATCCACCCCCGCATCCTCGTCAATCCGCGTGGCTTGGCTTAGGGCCAATATCTCTCTTTTCAAATACTTAAGTCGGCGCGGGTCCACCCCTGCCGCCTCATAATACTCGTCAACCAATGCCTCTAAATCTTTCAGCGGACCGTAGGTCTCCGCCCGTGTTAAGGGCGGTGTCAGGTGGTCGATTATCACGGCCTGCGCACGACGCTTGGCCTGCGTTCCCTCGCCCGGATCATTGACAATGAACGGATAGAAATGCGGGGTTGGCCCGAACACCACCTCGGGGAAACATTCGTCAGACAAGGCCAGCGCCTTGCCCGGCAACCACTCCATATTGCCGTGCTTGCCCATATGAACGATGGCATTGGCGCGGAACTGGTGGCGTATCCAGAAATAAAACGCGAGGTAGTTATGCGGCGGCACGAGGTCCGGCGAATGGTAGGTTTCCTTGGGGTCAATATTATACCCGCGCGCTGGCTGCACGCCCACAATGACGTTCCCGAAAGACAGGATGGACAGGGTGAAATGCCCGCCATCCACCTCGCCTGCCGTGTAAAATGGATCCGCATCGGGTTTACCCCAGCGTTCCTCTATGCGACGGCGAGTGTCGGTTGGAAGCTGGCCGTAATCGGCCTGATAATCGGCCAAACTCAGGCGTTCACCACCCTGCTTGGAAACCCGATCTGTCAGCCAGTTCGTCGGCCCCGCCAATATCCGTTCCATCAGATCAGCGCTGTCTTTGGGCAGGTTGCGCGTCGCATATCCAGCCCCCTCCAGTGCTCGCAAAACATCCACTGTCGCGGCGGGTGTGTCCAGCCCAACGCCGTTCGCCAGCCGTCCGTCCTTGTTGGGATAATTCGCCAACACCAGCGCCACTTTACGCTCCGCATCCGGTGTGGTCGATAATTTCGCCCAATTGGCCGCCAGTTTGGCGACAAACCCGATCCGCCCACCGTGGGCACGGTAACTGGAAATCAAACACTCCGTCGCCTCGTCGAAATACGCCTCGCCTTTGAAGCTGACCGCGCGGGTCAGGATACGCCCGTCAATCTCGGGCAGGGAAACATTCATGGCGATATCACGAGCAGAAAATCCGCTTAGGCTCTCCTCCCACGTCTTTTCGGTGCCGCTCGCGAAGACAATCTGGAATACCGGCGCACCGGTGGCGTCCAGCGGTGTTGGCTGATGCCCCTCGGCCCCCGATTGTGGTGAAGACACCGCGAAACTTGTGCCGTTAAGCACAACCGCAGGTGCCGCCTGCGTGAACAACTCTTTGACCGTCGCCGCCGAAACCGCATCTTTAAGCGAGGCCACAAACACCGGCAGCGGGTTCAGCCCTTGCCGCAACAATTGGCGCACCAGACGGTTAACGGGGTGCAATCCGGCCCCCTGCACAAGGGCGCGGTAAAACACCAGCGCCGCTACGGGTTGCCCCTTAACCCAGTGGTTTTCGCGCAGGTTTTCAAGCGAGACATTCGCCTCGCCCGGCCAGTATATTCCGGCCCGCAGCAACAGCTTGGCCGCCACAGGCTTTTCGCCACCCGCCAGCATTGCCCCCGCATATCGCAGGAAATTCGCTGAATTATCCGGCCCGCCTTCAATCAGGTAAGACCACAGCGCATCGTAATCCGCATCCGCAACGGTTGAGAGCCGCCGCAACCCCTCCTCCGGTTTGTCATCACCGGGCAGCGCCACAAACGGCACGCCAGCCGCGCCCAGACGAATGGCGAATTGTTCCAGACCGTAGGGCCAATACGCCTGCCCGCCCAGAATCCGCACGATAACCAGCTTCGATTTCGTAGCCGTATCATCAAGGTATTTATCAACCGTAAATGGATGCCCGAGGTTGCCGATATTCGCCAACCGCAAGCTGTCCGGCCCGTCTGACATTTCAGCAAAAGCCGCAGACAGCCCCGCGATTTCCGTATCGGCCGCCGAGATTACCAGAACATCCGCAGGGGTTTGCCCCAGATCAACAGGCTCGGAACCATCCGAAATCTCGCCGGGTTGAACTTGTAGCAGATGCATCAGTCGAGCCTTTTTTCCATGAACAAACTGGTGGAAACCTCGATATAGTCGCCAAAAGGACCAGATGGCTTAAACCCTGACCGCACGTACAAACGCTGTGCCGAGGCAAGTTTATCGCCGGTTTCAAGGCGCAAGACGGGTAGGGTCAACGAGCGCGCCTCTCGCTCGATACGGGCCAGTAACCTTTTCGCGATACCGGTTCCGCGCGCCGACGGGTCCACAAACATGGATTTCACCTCGCCGTAAGTATCCTTAGACGCCAACGCGCAACACCCCAATATAACGTTGTCATTTTTTGCCACAAAGAACCGGATTTCCGGCACACATAAGGCGTCGATTGACAAATAGTGGCAGGCATCCGCCGGAAACAGCGACTGCATCAGGGCGTGGCTTGCCTCTAACAGGCGTGTAACGGCAGGATCGCGCGGATCGCCAGCCGTGATATGAATTTCGCCGCTCACTAGCCTGCCAAAGCCGTCTGAATTTTTGCGCGATCCAGCCCGGCGTGCCCGATCACAACCAACGAGGTTTTGCCCTTTTCATCCGCCGTCAGCGGGCGATCAAAATAGGTGTCAACGCGCGGTCCAACCGCTTGAATAACCAACCGCATCGGCTTGTTACCCACTTGCGCGAACCCCTTGAGGCGCAGAATGTTGTGGTCTCGGATTGTCTGGGTAACCAGCGCGGTGAAGCCCTCGACATCCTCGATGACATCGCGCGTGACCTGAAAAGTCTCGAACGCGTCATGACCGTGGTCATGGTGGTGATGGTCGTGATCATCCTCGTCGTCGTGATCATGGTGGTGATGATGCACCTCATGTCGCGCGGACAAGTCATCCTCTGCGCCAATCCCCATGCCCAGCAACATCTGAGGGCTAACCACGCCCATTTCGGCGCGGATAAACTGCACGCCGGCCCGCACACGCGTCCGCAGTTTGGCTTCCAGATCGTCTGCCTGAGCGGGGCTAAGAAGGTCCATTTTATTAAGGATAATCATGTCGGCGCAAGCCAGCTGGTCCTCAAATAATTCCGCAAGCGGCGTCTCGTGGTCCAGCATATCATCGGCGCTACGCTGCGCATCAATCGCGGCCTCGTTATGGGCGAAACGCCCCGCGTTTAGGGCCTCGCTATCGACAACCGTTACAACGCCGTCCACCGTCACTTTGGAACGGATTTCCGGCCAGTTGAACGCCCGCACCAACGGCTGTGGCAGCGCCAAACCAGAGGTCTCGATCACAATATGATCCGGCGGATTTTCACGGCCCAACAGTTTTTCGATGGCAGGGACAAAATCTTCGGCCACGGTGCAGCAGATGCAACCGTTGGACAGCTCGATCACATCGTCGTCCGTACAGCCCTCGATCCCGCAGCCTTTCAGCAGGTCTCCGTCAATGCCCAGATCGCCGAACTCGTTGATAATCAACGCAATCCGCTTGCCGTTGGCGTTGCGAAGCATATGCTGGATCAACGTGGTTTTCCCCGCTCCGAGGAAGCCCGTGATAACCGTTGCCGGAATTTTTCCTGCCATAACTTTTCCCTAACCTAACGATGGAATACGGGCCACAAAATGCCCCTTCACGCCTTGCGGCCACTGCTTGAAAGGCACCTGCCCTGTTTTGCTCTCGGCGTGACGCTGCGCGTATTCTACAACCGCTGCGGCCGAATTCACATTCGGGGAGAACTTGCCCAGAACATAAGTCAGCTTGCCCTCGGCCTGAATGGCGACATTGCAATGCCGCTCACAACCCATCAGGCAGGATTGGCGTTTCACTTGCAAGCCTGTGTCAGCGGCCAGGCGTTCCACATGCTCGGCCAGTATCTCGCCACCCGTTTTACCCTCGTGCAGCTTTTCCAGCATGGAATAATCGCAAGTGTCACACACAATAATCGTCGTCATATTCTTCCCCTTGGGCATATTTATATCGCCTCGGCCCATCGCAAAATGTCCGAAACCGTCGAGGCGTTCTCTATCACCGGCAAAACAGGCCGTTCAACCATAATCACAGAGATTCCCAACTGTGTCGCAGCATCGATCTTGGCGCGCGTCTGTGTGCCGCCTGAATTTTTGGACACCAAATGCGTAATCCTCTGCGCCGTCATCAAAGCAACTTCGGATTCCAGCGTGAAAGGCGGACGCTGCACCAAAGCTTCACCTTGTATGAACGGGTTCTCCATCGGGTCAACACCGCGAAACAAAAACCACACGTCAGAGCGATGCACAAAAGGCCCAAGGCTTTTACCCCCGACCGTCAAGAAAGCCCGCGCACTGCTAGGCAGCGCGCGGGCGGCTGCATCAAGATCAGGAACGCACCGAAATCCGGAGGCATCCCATTCGGGTCGAACAAACCGTATCAACGGCACGCCCGCGACCCCTGCGGCCTCAACCGCTGATCTGCTGATGTTCGCCGCAAACGGATGCGTCGCATCAATCAGCCCTGTGATTTCTCTCTTTCCTAAATACTCGGCCAATCCATCAGCCCCACCAAACCCGCCTATCCTCGTTGCATACGACCTTTCAACAGGTTTCCGCGTAGCTCCTGCCAGTGAAACAACAAAATCTATTCCAGCGCCCTGCAAGCCCATCGCAATTTGATGCGCATCGCCCGTTCCCCCAAGAACCAAAATCATTTGAAATCTGCCCGTCCGATGACGTTGCCCGATCGATCAATCACGATCGTTTCAACCACCACCGGCGCCCCTTTTAGCATCGCTAACGCTGCTTCCTGCGCCCGTTTCGCGACCTGTTCTGCCAGCGGGGCACCACATATCGTGTAGGCTTCCAGCGCCGTGTTAGCCTGCGCCACCTCCGCGCAATCGGCCATCTTGGCCAACGCGGCAAAATCCACTTGGCTGCGCCCCGAATGTAAATCAATCGCGCCTTGTGCCAGCTTGGTCATTTTGCCGATACCGCCTGAAATGGTCAGCTTGGGTATGGGATGCTTGCGCAGATACTTCAGCACCCCCCCCGCGAAATCGCCCATATCAAGGCAATCCTCTTCACTCAGGCCGTAAATCTCCCGCGCGACACGCTCCGATGTGGAACCCGTCGCCGCAATCACATGTTCGCGCCCTGTTGCGACAGCCACATCAATCCCTCGGTGAATAGACGCGATCCATGACGAGCACGAAAACGGCCGCACGATCCCCGTCGTTCCCAGCACAGACAGCCCCCCTAAGATCCCCAGCCGCCCATTCCAAGTTTTCAATGCCAAGGCCTCGCCATCCCGAATGGAAATAGTCACATCGAAATCCGGTTCCGCCCCGTCCAGAACATCCGTGATCGCCTGATCTATCATCAACCGAGGCACCGGATTGATCGCAGGGTCACCCACCGGCAAAGGCAGTCCAGGCTTGGTAATGGTCCCGACACCGGCGCCCGCATGAAACCGCAGGCCTTGGCCTGCCTCCCCCAACGAAATCTTCGTTAAAATCAGCGCGCCGTGGGTTACATCGGGGTCGTCCCCTGCGTCTTTGATTATCCCCGCCTCGGCCCAGCCATCGCCTTGCGAGGTGACCTCAAGTGGAAACGAGGGCGCCTCGCCTTTAGGCAACAGGATCGACACCGGATTGATAAACCCGCGCCCCAACAAAGCCGAGCACGCCGCTTTCGCCGCCGCAGCCGCACAAGCGCCCGTGGTCCAGCCGCGTCTTAATACTTTGTCAGGTTTATGAGTCATTCCGCCCTTATAGCCCGTTAATCCAATCCAAGCCATTCCGGTATTTCACCAATATCGCGCAAGACGACATCCGCGAATGGCGCAAGCTCGTCCGCCACCGCCGGACCCGTTAAAACAGCGATATTCACCATCCCCGCCGCGCGCCCTGCCCGCAGGTCGTGCGTGCTGTCACCAACCATGGCCACTTGGGGCGGCTGCAAGCCCATCGCGTCCGCAAAACTAAGCAACATGCCGGGTTCGGGCTTCGCGCCAAAACCACTGTCACATCCGCTGACGAAATCGAAATGCTGTAATATATCGACACTGGTCAGATGCGCCCGCGCAGGGGCCTCGTTATCATTCGTGGCCAGACCGATTTTCAAGTCGTTCGCCCGAAACCGCGCTAAAAGCGGGCCAAGATCGACGACCGGCGTTTGCGGCGCACGCGATCCCGTTTCGATCACATACTGCGTCAACGCCTCGCGATCCCAATGGGGTAGGGCTGAATGCACCGCGTCCATAATGCCGTCCATCGAATTGGCAATCATCACGCTGGACGGCAGAAATGTGCTGTTTTCCAGATCATAATCCATCGCTTTGGCCAATGCGGATGCCATCACACTATCCCCCGCGGACATCTCGGATATAAATCCGGCGCACCACACACCCCATGTTGCCTGAAAATCAAACAGCGTTCCGTCTTTGTCAAACAACAGCGCCTTGATTGCCTTTGCCACTTGCTCACCTCTTTAATGTTGCTACCCTACACCAGACTTACAGGAGGCCGCATGCCACGCGAAAGATCCAGTCGAGCAGACTATGCACAGTTCAAACAAATGACCACCCGTTGGCGCGACAATGACATGTACGGCCATATGAACAACGTGGTCTTTTATGAATATGTAGACACGGCGGTGAATGCGTGGCTGATCGAAAACGCCGATTTGGACATTCCGAACGGTAAGATCGTCGGGCTGGTGGTTGAAACATCCTGCACCTTCCACGGCCCGCTCGGGTTTCCTGAACCGCTTGATGTGGGGCTGCGGGTGTCAAAGATCGGCAACAGTTCGGTGACCTTCGAGATTGGCATGTTCGGCACAAATGATGCAGATACCGCTGCCGAGGCGCGGTTCACACACGTCTATGTAAACGCAAAAACCCGCCGCCCTGTTCCGTTACCGGAGGGGCTGCGGGCCGCGTTGGAACAACTGGTTATCAGCTGAACGGGATCAGCGTTACGACGACATATCGCCATCGCTCATCATTGAATCGTCGTCCATCATGGTGTCGTCGTGCATCTCGGCGCCTTCTTCCATCATCGTTTCCATGGCCATCTCGTCCTCCATCGGAACGCATGCCAGAAGTGGGCTTAGGCCAAGTACAACAACTATTGCTTTTATCATTTTATCATCCTCGTTTTGTGAAATTGCGTAAGTGCTTTAGCAAATAGCACAAGATGCATGAAACTCACGCCGATCAGCTATCACTAACAATCACTTCTCGGTGACTGTTAGTGATGTACGGCCATTACGCGCGTAGCAATTTATGTCCAGTTCGGCACATCGCCACCGGGCAAGGCGCCGCGTGCCTGCATCGGGGTATCCGTGCTCATATGCGTATCCTCGCAGAACGCTATGACCATTGCGTCATCCGTCAGCAAGAAATCCAGCACGAAGCCCAGAAACTCCGGTTCTTGCGCCCGACTGCGTAAATCATCCGCCGCGATTCCGGTCATACCCAGAAACTGCGTCAGCATATCGTCATGCCCCGCCAACCAGCCGAGCACCTGAATGCCGACCCGCTCTGCATTCTCGCGATTCATACTCTGCGCCTTCATGGATAAGGCAACGTAGATGCAGCGACGCCCAACGTGTTCGTCAGGGTTTTTGCGCTGGTCGCCATAACCGACAAGGCAATTGTCAAAAATATACGTTTCATCAAGGGTCTCCGATCCCGATCAACATTATACATCGCTTATTTTCTCACCACAGGCAATCACGATAATTTGTTGATTAATCCACAAGATTTACAGTAATTTGACCGTTGGGACGGGAATCAATTACCCCGCGCCCCAATAACTTAAAATCAACGGGAGATAAATTTTTGAAAAGTTCTATACGTATTTTAGCAGTTGCCGCAGCGGCGACCCTCGCAGTTTCCGCCTATGCGGGGGGGCATAATCTGGTGACGCCGGACATTAATGATCCGGTAACGCTTCGCATTAACATTATGCAAAACGTCGGCGCATCGGCGGGGTTGGTGTCGGCCATGATGAAAGGGACTATCCCGTTTGAGCCTCTCGCTGCACAGGCCGCACTGGTGACGATCAACACTGCCGCGCTTGGGTTATCCGGCCTTTTCCCTGCGGGGATGCCAGAAAATATGCGCAGTTCCGCGGCCCCCGCCATCTGGACCGACGCGGCAGGCTTCAAGGCCGCCATCGCGAAGTTCATCGCGGATTCGGATGATGCGAAATTGTTCCCCCCGGAATCGGTCGAAGAACTGCGCGATGCTTTCTCCGTCCTTGGTGGCAACTGCAAAGCATGCCACAAAGCCTTCCGTATCAAACGCTGAGCGCGTAAATGCGCAAATTGTTTAAAATTGCCTTGGCAATCGCGGCACTGGTCGCGGTTGCCTTGTGGATAGTTTCCGCCCCTGAAACGCTGGCTGAATCCCCCGAATTCGCCCGCAACGGCGACGTGGAAAAGGGCCGATATGTGTTTTACGCAGGCGGCTGCGCCTCTTGCCATTCCGCCCCCAAGGCCAAGGGCGAAGCCAAACTTCTGCTAACAGGGGGCCGCGCTTTTGCCTCGCCGTTCGGCACGTTCTATGCCCCGAACATATCACCTGACCCCGAGTTCGGCATCGGAAACTGGTCGGCGATGGACTTGGCCAATGCGATGATCAAAGGCGTTTCACCAGACGGTCAGCACTATTATCCGGCGTTTCCGTACACGTCGTATTCGCGCGTGGAACTTGCCGATATTATCGACCTGCGGGCCTTCCTTAACACCCTGCCACCCTCGGATACGGTCAACCAGCCGCAC
>CAKZNY010000234.1 GCA_937132145.1 uncultured Paracoccaceae bacterium
TCAGGGTACTAGTATCTGGGCCGGTGGCGACATTAACATCACCACCAAACATACTTTTATCGGTTGTGGCGCCGACGCAAATGATCCGACAATCGATGTCAAATATACACTTCGTTTCGTGGAGTAGGCACGCTGCCGCAACATAATCAAAAGCCCGATGCCGTGATTTTCGACATCGGGAATGTGCTGATTACGTGGCACCCTGAAAAGCTGTACGACACCTTAATGTCGCCCGATGAACGGCAAGCGATGTTTGCGGCAGTCGACCTTCATACGATGAATGACCGTATTGATCATGGCGAAAACTGGCGGGATACGGTCTATGCGACCGCCGCGGCCAACCCCGAATATACCGACATGATCCGCCTGTGGCATGATCGCTGGGCCGAGATGGCGACCCCTGCAATCGCCCCGTCGTGGCAGATTTTGCGCCGGTTGCGCCAACAAGGCACCGCCGTTTTCGCCCTAAGCAATTTCGGCATCGAAACCTTCGCCTTCGCCGAGACCCTCTATCCAGAGCTGGCCGAATTTGACCACCGCTTCATTTCAGGCCACATGGGTGTCACCAAACCCGCACGGCGCATATACGAAATGGTCGAGGCGCAAACCGGCCTAAGTGGCGCGCAGTTGTTCTTTGCGGATGACAGACAGGAAAACATCGATGCGGCAGAATCCATGGGCTGGCAGGGACACGTATTCACCTCACCCAAACGACTAGAGCACGAATTGATCAGGCTTGGGCTTCTGAGCGCAGGCTAGTCGATCAATATGTCCGGTTTTGCAAAAGCAACCAAAGTTGCCATGTCGGTGATCGTGATAGTCTGCCCATCCACCGCCACGCCATATGGTTTAAGATTGTTGAATGCCCGTGATAGATTTTCAGGTGTCATGCCCAGATAAGACGCCAATCGGCGCTTCTCGATGGGTAGCTGATATTCCAGCACATCGCCCTGACGACGATGCTGTTTCAGCAGATAGTTCGCCAACCTCTCGAGCGACGTGCGCAACTTCAAATTTTTCATATTCTTGATGGTGGCGCGGTAACAACGTGACAACTCCTCCACGATGGCCATTGCGAACTCTGGATCAGTTTTGAAAACGCTTCGGACATTTTCTGACGGGATCATGATGATCCGCGACTTTTGCAACGTTCTGGCCGACGTCAAAATCAGCTGATCCTTGATCGTCGCTGCCAGAATAAATGTCGAGTTTTCGTACAGCGTCGTTACCGAGGTTTCACGGTTGGACCACGTGCTGAACAACTCCACACATCCGGATTGAACGATGTGGAGAAAGTCCGGCGTTTCGCCCTCGGAAATCATCACCATATTCGGCGGGAAATTCTGGACATATGAGCCGCGCGTCAGGGCGTCGAACGACTCCTGAGCCATATCCGCAAATAACGGTATGTCGCGAATTGATTCGAATCGTGGGGTGCTCATTTTCCTGCCTTCTGCTGATCTTGACTTTTATCAATCAGGAAGCAAGCTAATGTCAATGCGTCCAATTGCAGATTCAACTCTTCGCCTTGATCGAAAATATCCGCCAAACCCACATATTTTAGTAACCAATTTATATTTACTAAAACATCCAATTACTTGATATGAATCAATTAACATGCCCTAATTCCGGTTATTGGATACGAATGAATTTAGTAGTCTCGTGGCTACACTCTCTAGGAGAAATCGAAAATGCATAACATCGAAGGCGTAACCCCTCGCGACCAATACCGCGCACTGGGTCTGAGCACATTGGCGTTCACGGTTTGCTTCGCAGTGTGGACGATTTTCTCGATCATCGGTGTGCAGATTAAGGAAGATCTTGGCCTGTCCGAAACCCAGTTCGGTTTGCTGGTTGCGACCCCTGTTCTAACGGGGTCGCTTAGCCGCATTTTCTTGGGAATCTGGACCGACCAGATAGGTGGGCGGATCATGCTGCCGCTTCAGATGTTAATCACTGCGATCTCGGTTTGGTTGCTGGCTTCGGTGCAGACATATGTCGTGTTCCTGCTGGTGGCTTTAGGCCTTGGTCTGGCGGGTGGTTCGTTCATCATCGGCGTCGCCTATGTCTCGCGGTGGTTCGAGGCTAAGCGGCAAGGAACTGCGCTGGGAATATTTGGTGCCGGTAACGTCGGTGCGGCGGTCACGAACTTCGCGGCTCCGTTCCTGCTGATTGCTGTTGGCTGGGAAAACACTGCGCGGATCTATGCGGTGGTTCTGGTTGCTATGGCCATTATTTTCTACATCTTCGCGAAAGAAGACCCTGTTCTTGTTGAACAGCGGAAAACCGGCGTTAAACCGGTGTCGGCGGCAAAACAGCTTGAACCCCTGAAAGACATTCGGGTCTGGCGGTTTGCTACATATTACTTCTTCGTGTTCGGCGGGTTCGTTGCCTTCGCCTCGTTCCTACCGAACTACTATGTTGGCGCCTACGGCGTACCACTAGTCGCTGCCGGAGTGTTCGCGGGCATGTACTCCCTGCCTGGTTCGATTTTCCGTGCCCTTGGTGGCTGGATGTCCGATGTCTGGGGTGCGCGGTTTGTGATGTACCTGACGTTCGGTATATCGCTAATCGTCCTGTTCGTGATGAGCTACCCTGACACCAGTTACGTCGTCCAAGGCATCCCCTACCCCGACGGTACCGAGCGGTTGATCGAGTTCAGCTTCGGCATTCCGCTATACGGCTTTGTCTCGCTGACCGTGATCCTCGGCTTCGTGATGAGCCTCGGCAAAGCGGCGGTGTTCAAACACATTCCGGTTTATTTCCCGAACAACGTCGGCGCTGTCGGCGGTCTGGTCGGGATGATCGGCGGGCTGGGCGGGTTCATTCTGCCTATCTCGTTCGGGATACTTCTTGACCTCACACACGTCTGGTCGGTGGTCTTCATGCTGATGTTCGCAATCGTCGCGCTCAGCACCATCTGGATGCACGTCGCCATTAACAAGATGGATCGCGAACGTCATCCCGAGCTGGCCACCAACACTCACCTCTCGGACGTACCACACTAACAATTAACCTTTGAATAACCGGTGGGCCGACTATTGGCCCACCCCCACCTGAACTCCAAAGGAGAGAAGCTTTGGGAAAAGATCTAAGAAACTGGACACCGGACGACGAGGCCTTCTGGGCCTCCACCGGCAAGTCCATCGCCACACGGAACCTGTGGATTTCCATCCCCAGCTTGTTAGGCGGCTTCGCTGTCTGGCTTTACTGGGGCATCATCACCGTTCAGATGCTGAACCTCGGGTTCGACTTTGATAAATCCGATCTATTCAGCCTGTTGGCGATCGCGGGTCTAAGTGGTGCAACGCTTCGTATCCCCTCGACCTTCTTTATTCGCATCGCAGGCGGGCGGAATACTATCTTCTTCACCACCGCCCTTTTGATGATCCCGGCGGCTGGCACCGGTCTTGCGCTGGCGAACCCTGACACCACGCTGTTTAAATTCCAGCTTCTGGCGCTTTTGTCCGGTATCGGTGGCGGTAACTTCGCATCCTCCATGTCCAACATCAGCTTCTTCTATCCCAAGAAGATCCTTGGTTACGCGCTGGGTATGAACGCAGGACTCGGCAACTTCGGTGTTACAACCATGCAGATCCTTATCCCGCTGGTGATGACATTCGGTATGTTTGGCGGCGATTCCATGACACTTCAGACCGCTTCGGGCACGCTGATCGGTAAAATCCCAGCTGGTACCGAAACATATATCCAGAACGCTGGCTACATTTGGTTACTGCTTCTTGTCCCGCTGGCCTTCCTTGGTTGGTTCGGCATGAACAACATCCGTGACGAGCACGTCTCCCCCGACATTCCAAACCCGCTGATGGCGTTTGCGACTATGACCGGCATGTTGCTGATTGGCCTTGCGACCGCAGTATTCGGCCTATGGCTGATGCTACCGGAAGCAGCGAACGGTTCGGGTTTCGGAATTTCCAAATGGTTAGTCCTGCCTGTTGTTATCGGCCTGACCGTAATCTTGCTGAAATTGATCCCCGGCTCGGTCGGCCGGAACCTGACACGTCAGTATGCGATTTTCAAAAACAAGCACACTTGGGCGATGACTATTATTTACGTCATGACCTTCGGCTCGTTCATTGGATATTCCGCAGCGCTACCGCTGACCATCAAAGTTGTGTTCGGCTTCCAGCACATCGAGATTGACGGGATTATGACCCATGACATCGCCAACCCCAATGGCCCATCGGCCTTGATGTTTGCATGGATGGGGCCGTTCATCGGCGCACTCATCCGGCCACTTGGAGGAATGTTGGCAGATAAGATGGGTGGTGCTAAGGTAACCCATTATATCTCGATTGTTATGGTGGGTTCTGCGATCGGCTTGGCCTGGATTTTGCAGCAGGCGTATGTTTCGGCAACACCCGAAACGCTGTTCGTACCCTTCATGGTTCTGTTTCTGGTGCTGTTCGCGGCAACTGGAATGGGTAACGGTTCCACCTTCCGGACTATCGGTATGGTCTTTAATAAAGAGCAAACCGGACCGGTTCTAGGTTGGACTTCAGCCATCGCCGCATACGGTGCATTCATCATCCCGAAAGTATTCGGCGAGCAAATGGGTGCAGGTACACCGGAATACGCACTATACGGTTTCGCGATTTTCTATATGGTTTGTATAGCTATCAACTGGTGGTTCTACTTGCGCCCTAACGCGTATGTTAAAAACCCGTAGAATCGTGAATAATGGTGCCGGCGTTTGCCCCCCTTTTTCGCCGGCACCGATTTTAAAAAAATGGAGAACATAAGATGAGCCACTTACTGGACAGGCTGAATTTCCTAAAAAGCAATAGCGTAGGAACATTCGCAGACGGCCACGGCAATACCACGACTGAAAACCGTGACTGGGAAGACGTTTACCGCGACCGCTGGCGGCACGACAAAGTTGTGCGTTCCACCCACGGTGTGAACTGCACGGGGTCGTGTAGCTGGAAAATCTATGTGAAATCCGGCATCGTTACATGGGAAACCCAGCAAACGGATTACCCGCGCACACGCGCCGGAATGCCAAACCACGAACCACGCGGCTGTGCCCGTGGTGCCTCGTACAGCTGGTACCTATATTCCGCCAACCGCGTAAAAACGCCGCTGATTCGCGCCAAAATGCTGAAAAGCTATCGCAAGATGCGCGAAAACAATTCCCCGATCGAGGCTTGGGCAAAGCTGCAAAACGATCCGGTCCTTCGTGCTGACTACGTAAAATCACGTGGTAAAGGTGGTTTTGTTCGCGCCAATTGGGACGAGGCCACAGAAATTATCGCCGCTGCTAACGCATATACTGCCAAGACATATGGTCCAGACCGCGTATTCGGGTTCTCTCCAATCCCGGCTATGTCGATGGTTTCCTATGCGGCTGGCACGCGGTATCTATCGCTGCTTGGCGGTACATGTATGAGCTTCTACGACTGGTATTGCGATCTGCCACCGGCCTCGCCGATGACATGGGGCGAGCAAACCGACGTTCCTGAATCCGCTGACTGGTACAACTCCGGCTTCCTGCTGCTATGGGGATCGAACGTTCCACAAACCCGTACACCAGACGCGCACTTCTATACCGAGGCACGTTACCGCGGCACTAAATCTGCCGTTATCAGCCCCGACTATTCCGAGGCCGCCAAATTCGGCGACATCTGGCTGGCCCCCAAAGCCGGTACAGACAGCGCGTTGGCAATGGCCATGGGCCACGTCATCCTGCGCGAATTCCATCTGGATCGTCAGGTCAAGTATTTCGAGGATTACGCACGTCAATATACCGACATGCCGATGCTTGTTGTGCTGGAAGAAAAAGACGGCAAGCTTATTGCTGGCCGCCAGCTTCGGGCTGACGATCTGAAAGGTAAGCTTGGTCAGGATAAGAACCCTGAATGGAAAACCGTCGCGATCGACAAAACATCGGGCGATCTTGTACCGCCAAATGGCTCGGTCGGCTTCCGTTGGGATGGTTCCAAAAAGTGGAACCTTGAGGAGCGTGCCACAGGTAAAGACACAAACCTGAAACTGTCGTTGATAATGGACGAAGACCACGACGAGATCGTCGGCGTTGATTTCCCTTACTTCGGTGGTGAAGCAAGCGAGCACTTCGTTAATTGTGAGCACCCCAACGTTTTGACCCGCAATATTCCGGTCAAGAAAATCCAGCTTGAAAACGGCGAAGCGTATGTTGCAACCGTGTTCGATCTGTTCTGCGCAAACTACGGTCTTGATCGTGGTTTGGGTGGCGAGTGGGTGTCGAACAACTATGATGACGACATCCCGTTCACACCTGCATGGGCCGAGAAAATCACCGGCGTGTCTCGTGATAAAATCATTCAGGTAGCGCGTGAGTTCGCCCAGAATGCCGAGGACACTAGAGGCAAGTCGATGATCATTCTGGGTGCCGGTTTGAACCACTGGTATCACATGGACATGGCCTATCGCGGGATCATCAACATGCTGGTCATGTGTGGTGCGATCGGTCAATCCGGCGGTGGCTGGGCGCATTATGTAGGCCAGGAAAAACTGCGGCCACAAACCGGCTGGCAGCCTCTGGCGTTCGCACTTGATTGGGCACGTCCACCACGGCAGATAAACTCCACCTCGTCTTGGTATGCACATACAAGCCAGTGGCGTTACGAGACGCTGGGGGTCGATGAAATCCTTTCCCCAACCGCCCCCGAGGGTGATTGGAAAGACGCCAGCATAATCGACTACAATGTCCGTGCGGAGCGCATGGGCTGGTTGCCGTCGGCTCCGTCGCTGAAAACCAATCCGCTGGAAGTTGTGAAAGCTGCCAAAGCGGCAGGTATGGACACCAAGGATTATATCGTCAAAAACCTGAAGTCAGGCGACTTGGAAATGTCGTGCGAGGATCCGGATGCACCGGAAAACTGGCCGCGTAACCTGTTCATCTGGCGCTCGAACCTGCTGGGTGCATCTGGCAAAGGCCACGAGTATTTCCTCAAGTATCTGCTTGGTACCGACCACGGTATTCTGGGCAAGGATCTGGGCGAAGAGGGTGGCAAGAAACCACTCGAGGTCAAATGGCACGATAAGGCACCAGAGGGTAAACTCGACCTGTTGGTGACCATCGACTTCCGGATGTCCACGACTGCGGTTTACTCGGACATCGTTCTGCCAACTGCTAGCTGGTACGAAAAAGACGATCTGAACACGTCAGACATGCACCCGTTCATCCACCCGCTTCAGGCGGCGGTTGATCCGGCGTATGAAAGCCGCTCGGATTGGGAAATCTTCAAGTCGCTGGCCAAGAAATTCAGCGAAATCGTTCCGGGGTATCTGGGCGTGGAAACCGATGTGGTGTCGGTGCCGCTGCTACACGACACCCCTGCCGAGATCGCGCAGGATCAGGTGAAAGACTGGAAGAAAGGCGAATGTGAGTTGATTCCGGGCAAAACCGCCCCGAATTATGTTGAAGTGGTGCGGGATTATCCGAACCTCTACAAACGCTTCACATCTGTTGGTCCGCTGTTAGAGAAAATCGGCAACGGCGGTAAAGGCATCTCTTGGGACGCCAAAGTCGAAATGAAGCACCTGAAAGAACTGAACGGTGTTATTACCGACGAGGGTGTTTCCAAAGGCATGGCCAAGCTCGAAACGGCTATTGATGCCTGCGAGATGATCCTGATGCTAGCCCCTGAAACCAACGGCGAAGTTGCGGTGAAAGCATGGCACGAGCTTGAAAAAGCCACGGGCCGCAAGCACGCACACCTTGCAGAGCCGAAAGAGGATGAGAAAATCCGCTTCCGCGATCTGGCAGCCCAACCCCGGAAAATCATTTCCAGCCCCACATGGTCTGGCATTGAATCCGAGGATGTCTGTTATAACGCTGGCTACACCAACGTCCACGAGCTGATCCCTTGGCGCACCCTGTCGGGCCGTCAACAGCTCTATCAAGACCATTTGTGGATGCGGGCGTTTGGCGAGGGGTTCTGTACGTATCGCCCACCAGTTGATCTCAAAACGATCACCACGGACGTGAATACGGCCGCGCAGAACAACGAGCCACACGTGGTGCTGAACTTCATCACGCCGCACCAGAAATGGGGTATCCACTCCACGTACTCGGACAACCTGTTGATGCTTACGCTCAACCGTGGTGGTCCAGTGGTCTGGATGTCGGAAGTTGACGCCAAGAAAGCCAATCTGGTCGATAATGACTGGATCGAGGCTTATAACGTCAACGGTGCGCTGGTGGCCCGTGTGGTTGTTTCCCAGCGGATAAAAGAGGGCACTCTTTACATGTATCACGCTCAAGAAAAGATCGTGAACGTGCCGGGATCGCAACAAACCGGCCTTCGTGGCGGTATCCATAACTCGGTTACCAGAACGACAATGAAACCAACCCATATGATCGGGGGCTATGCCCAACTGTCTTACGGGTTCAACTACTACGGAACCGTTGGGTCCAACCGCGATGAATTCGTGATTGTTCGCAAACTTACCAAGGTTGACTGGCTGGATGAGCCGGCGAAATTAGGAGGGCAGAGCCAATGAAAGTTCGCGCACAAATAGGCATGGTGCTAAACCTCGATAAATGTATCGGGTGTCACACTTGCTCCGTCACTTGTAAAAACGTCTGGACCAGCCGCGACGGTGTTGAATACGCTTGGTTCAACAACGTCGAGACCAAACCCGGCATTGGTTACCCCAAAGACTGGGAAAACCAAAAGAAATGGAATGGTGGCTGGACGCGGACAAAATCCGGCAAACTCCACCCTAAACAGGGGGCGAAATGGCGGATTTTGGCGAATATCTTCGGCAACCCCAACCTGCCCGAAATCGACGACTTCTACGAGCCGTTTGATTTTGACTACGATCACCTGAAGTCCGCCCCCGAGGTGGATGCGTTCCCGACGGCACGCCCTCGTTCACGGATCACTGGCGAACGGATGGAGAAAATCGAATGGGGTCCAAACTGGGAAGAAATTCTTGGTGGCGAATTCTCGAAACGCTCGAAAGACTACAACTTCGAGGGCATCCAGAAGGAAATCTATGGCGAGTATGAAAATACTTTCATGATGTACCTTCCCCGCCTTTGCGAGCACTGCCTGAACCCCACCTGTGTCGCGGCCTGCCCATCGGGCGCGATCTACAAACGCGAGGAAGACGGCATCGTTCTGATCGACCAAGACAAATGTCGTGGTTGGCGGATGTGTGTGTCGGCCTGCCCCTACAAAAAGATCTACTACAACTGGGAATCCGGCAAATCCGAGAAATGCACCTTCTGCTACCCTCGTATTGAATCCGGCCTACCAACCATATGTTCGGAAACCTGTGTTGGCCGCATCCGCTACTTGGGCGTGTTGCTTTACGACGCAGACAAGATCCATCAAGCCGCTTCGGTTGAAAATGAAAAGGAACTTTACGACGCACAATTGGGCGTGTTCCTTGACCCCAACGACCCCGAAGTGCAAGCCGCCGCCCGCGAGGAAGGCATCCCTGAAGCCTGGATAAAATCCGCGACCAACAGCCCTGTTTGGAAAATGGTGATGGAATGGAAGATTGCCTTCCCGCTGCACCCCGAATACCGCACGTTGCCAATGGTCTGGTATATCCCGCCGCTCAGCCCCATCCAGAATGCGGTCGAGGCTGGCGCGATTTCTGCCAAAAACAATATGCCGGATGTGAAATCCCTGCGTATTCCGGTGCAATATCTCGCCAACATGCTGACAGCCGGTGACGAGGCCCCTGTGGTCAAGGCGCTGGAACGGATGCTGGCAATGCGTGGATACATGCGCGCCAAATCTATTGACGGCGTTATTGATCTGGGCATCGCCAAACAAGTTGGGATGACCCCGCTGGAAATCGAGGATATGTATAAAATCATGGCAATTGCCGATTACGAGGACCGTTTTGTAGTGCCCACAACGCACCGCGAAGAGGTCGAGGACGCCTACGACCTACGTGGCGGATGTGGCTTTACCGATGGCAACGGATGTTCCACCGGCAGCAGCGGCAAGAAGATCTTCGGGTCGCGTAAATTCGTCGTTCCGACTGGGGGTGCAAGATGACCGCTACTTTCAAAGCTCTCTCGGTTCTTCTCAGCTACCCCACCGACGACCATAAGGCCGCCGTTGGCGAGATACGCAAGATCATTGCCAGCGAAGGTATTCTATCATCAGGCGCCGTTGCTTCCATCCAACCCTTGTTGGATGACATGGAGGCGCTCGATTTATACGAGCTGCAAGAAAGCTTCGTTCTGCTGTTCGATCGCTCCCGCACCCTGTCGCTGAACCTGTTTGAACACGTGCACGGTGAAAGCCGTGACCGTGGTCCTGCGATGGTCGATCTGCTTGAAACCTACCGCGACGGTGGTTTCGATCTGGTCAGCTCGGAACTACCTGACCACCTGCCGATCCTTCTGGAATTCCTGTCCAACCGTCCAATCGACGAGGCCAAGGAAATGCTGGAAGACGCGGGGCATATCATGGCCGCCTTGGCTGAACGTCTGCACCGCCGGACCAGCGACTACGCCGCTGTTTTAGCCGCCTTGGCTGAATTCGCAGGTGTCGAAGCATCCAGCGAAATGGTTAAGGAACTTCTGACGGTCAAAGATGACGACCCGGAAGACCTCGAGGCGCTGGACGATGTTTGGAAAGAGGCCGAGGTTACTTTCGGCCCCGACCCCAACGCCGGTTGCCCCGTATCACGGGACCTTTTGGCCAGTATGGACATCCCAGTATCGCAGCCAGCCGCTGCGTCGAACGAATAGGAGACGGAAAATGGATCAATTTCTATTTGGTATATACCCCTACATCGCGCTAACAGTGCTGGTGGTTGGCTCCATCATTCGCTACGAGCGTGACCCTTTCTCATGGAAATCCAGCTCCAGTCAGTTCTTGCGCCGCAAGCAGTTGATTGTGGGTTCGGTCCTGTTCCACGTCGGCGTTTTGACGATCTTTGGTGGCCACCTCGTTGGTCTGCTAACACCGCTTTCAGTATGGCATGCACTGGGTGTTCCTTCGTCGGCCAAGCAGCTGATTGCGGTTATTATGGGTGGTGGCGCCGGAATTATGATGCTGGCTGGCGGCCTAATGCTGGCACACCGCCGGTTGTTTGATGCACGGATTCGGGCGCGTAGTTCGTTCGCGGACACGGCAATTCTGTTGATATTGATCGTTCAGGTAATCATTGGCCTTATGACAATTATCGTTAGCCTCGGCCATCTGGATGGCGAAGAAATGACCAAGTTCATGCGCTGGGCTGGTGGTATCTTTATCTTCGACGGTGACGCCGCAAGCTACATTAAAGACGTGCATATCCTGTTCAAACTGCACATCTTCCTGGGCCTGACGATCTTCCTGATCTTCCCGTTCACACGGTTGGTCCACATGTTGTCAGTCCCTGTTCGCTACTTATGGCGGCCGGGCTATCAGATCGTTCGCACACGTAAAGGGAAAAAATCATGAACCCGCTTATGCCCGAAATTACCGTCAACGGTGAACTAATCCCCTCGGCAGCAATCGCTGACGAGGCCCAAAACCACAACGCCCCGAAGGATAAACCCGGCTGGGCATGGAAAGCTGCCGCCCGTGCGATGGTTATCCGTGCGCTGCTGTTACAGGAAGCGGGCCGCCTTGGCCTAAAGCCTGATCCACAGATGTTGGCGAGTGACAAACAGGAAACCGAAGACGAATCCCTGATCCGTTCGGTTCTTGAGAACCAAATGAACATCCCTGCCGTTTCCGCGACCGAGTGTCAGTTCATCTACGACTCGCGCAAGGAAATCTTCCGCACGCCAAACTTGTTCCAACCCGCCCACATCCTTTTCGCGGTTAAACCCGAGGATAAGGACGCCCGCAAAATTGCCAAGAAGAACGCCGAGGCCTTCATCGCGACCATCCAGAAAACCCCCAAAGTGTTTGCCGATATTGCCAGAACCAATTCCGATTGCCAGTCCAAAGATGCGGGCGGCACATTGGGGCAAATTGGCACTGGCGACACGGTAGCTGAATTCGAAGCGGTTCTGGATATCCTTGCCGCAGGCGATTTGCACCCCGAACCCGTAGAGACACGTTTCGGTATTCACATCATCCGCATGGACGAAAAAGTCGAGGGCAAACAATTGCCTTTCGACGCGGTGAAACACCAGATCATGGAAAAGCTGGAACAGGTAGCATGGGCCAAAGCCGCGCAAACCTATACACAAGATTTGGTTAACAACGCCGACGTAAAAGGAATCGACCTCAACAAACCAATCCAGACAACAGCTCAATAAAGCCCGCGTGTTTCTTGATAACTGGCTGGGGGGATATCACTCCCAGCCCACCAACACGTCCCCGCTCGAACCTTGATTTCATCGCGGCAAAGCTACCTTTAAATCAACGATAAAGATTTCACCAAAGCGGACATAGATCACGCGGTGGGAAAGTAGCAGAAGTAGGCCAC
>CAKZNY010000235.1 GCA_937132145.1 uncultured Paracoccaceae bacterium
CCGAACCGAGTTATCCTTGACCCAAGGTTCCCGCGCCATTGCCATCTCGACCCCCTGACAATCATCACAAACGCGCTGGTCGTGCCGGAAAATGGTATTTCCATAGCGATCCTGTACGCGGTCAACCAGCGTCGGCTCCACCTGTTTGCCGCCATTGGCGAACATCGCATAGGCGGCAACCATCTTGAACAATGTGGTTTCACCAGCGCCGAGCGAATAGGAAATCAACTCTGGCATATCGTCGTAAACGCCAAAGCGTTCGGCATAGGTGCTGACCACATCCATACCGACGCTTTGCGCGACACGGATGGTCATCAGGTTCCGCGAATACACGATACCTGTACGCAACGGTGCTGGGCCATAGAATTTCTTGGAAGAGTTCTGCGGCCGCCAAATCCCCTCGGGCGTTTCCACCTCGATCGGGGCGTCCACCACGATCGTTGCGGGCGTATAACCATTATCCAGTGCGGATGCATAAACAAAAGGTTTGAACGCCGAGCCGGGCTGACGGTTGGCCTGCGTGGCCCGATTGAAAACGCTGGTCTGGTAGCTGAACCCACCCTGCATCGCCAGAACCCGCCCCGTTTGCGTATCCATGGCCATGAACGCGCCCTGAATGGCAGGCACTTGCTGCATTTCCCAGAACTGGAACTCGTCGCCCTTCATATTGGCCGAAACCAGCACCACATCCCCCAGCGCCCAAATATCCGACGCGGCCTTAGGCGTTTTGCGCGGCTTGTTATCCTCATTCAGCGTCCGCGCCCATGTGGTATCGGAAACCTTCAGGTAATGCCCGTCTTCGTCTTCCTCGATGCCCTCAATGCCAACCCGAACCGAGCTGTCGCCGACCTTGGTCACAACCGCCAAATACCAGCCCTCAATGTCGCGCGGCAGACGCAAATCGTCCAAAGCATCGCGCCATTCTTCTTCGCTTAGCGTTTCGGCGGCCTCTATTTTGGCCAACGGTCCCCAGTAAATCTCCAACGCCCGATCATACTCTACAAGCCGGTTTTGCAGGGCCTTGGCCGCAACACGTTGCAATTCTGGGTCCATGGTAGAGCGAATAGCCAAACCACCCGAGAACAACTCCTCCTCGCCAATCGAGCGGGATAACTGGCGGCGAATTTCATCGGTAAAGTAACTGCGCGGTGGAAGTTTGGCGCGCGATGAGGCCAGCTCTCCGCCTTGCACAGTCAGCAGGGGTTCCGCCTTGGCAAACTCGGCCTCATCGGGGGTGATGTACCCGTTTTCGGCCATCTCCCTCAAGATAAAGTTCCGGCGTTGAATGGCTTTGTCTTGGTTGCGAACCGGATGGTACTCGCTGGGGGCCTTGGGTTGAACGGCCAGAAACGCCGCTTCGGCAATCGACAGTTCTTCCAGCGTTTTTCCGAAATACGTTTGCGCCGCCGCCGTCACGCCATATGAATTCTGCCCCAGAAATATCTCGTTAAGGTAAAGGCTAAGAATATCGTCTTTGCTAAGCGTATTCTCGATCCGCGCGGCCAGCACGATCTCTTTGATCTTGCGCTCCAGTTTACGCGACCCATCCAGCAAGAAATTTTTCATAACCTGCTGCGTAATAGTCGAGGCCCCGCGCAGCCGCTCACCTTGCGCCGCATCGATCAAGGCTTTCAAAATCCCCAGCGGGTCATAGCCTGCATGGGTATAGAAATTCTTGTCCTCGGCGCTAATAAACGCGGCCTTTACCACGTCGGGAATCTCGTCAATGGGCGTAAATATCCGCCGCTCGCGCGCGAATTCGTCCATAACCAACCCGTTACCGGAATAAATTCTGGAAAGCGTCGGGGGTTCGTAAAGCGCCAGTTGTTCATGGTTCGGCAGATCGCTGCTGTATATCCAGAACAGAGTCATCAGCCCCATTCCGCCCATAATTATGCCGAGAATGGCCCAACTGAACAGGAACCCGAAAAAATTCAAAATAGCTCTTAGCAACGACTCTACCTCCGTGTCATCCCCCGTATAGTCGAGGGGGCGCAGGGCGTCAAAACTCCATTCAGGTTGCGGTGTATATTTAAGCATGTGTCGGAAATAATTCGCCGATCACCACATAACTATGGTGATTTCGGTTGTATTTCGCTCCGACGTAAGGCTAATGTAGGGCGGATTAGGTCCGTTGTGAATCGTATGTTTCCGGATTCTAGTCGAAAAGTTTTGTTACACCCGTGCATTTTGGCAGTAAATGCCGTGCGGAATGTGACAGGCGCAATGCGCCGCCCGCTAATTCTGCGCCCTTCGTTTAAGGGTTGCAGCTTCAACAATCAGGCACGTTTTTATAGTGTCGGAGATATAACCGCGATGAAACGCGTTGATACAGGCAGAGAATATTACGGGGGCAATTTGCCTTCCGGTTTTGCTATGTCAACACGTTCTTCCCAAACAAACAGCACGTCCAGCCCGCTTTCGTTAGTAAACGAGGCGCCGCCCGGCCGTCGAAGAAAGTTTACATGCCAAAGAAAATGCTTATCGATGCCACCCACGCCGAGGAAACGCGCGTTGTGGTGGTTGAAGGAAACAAAGTTGATGAATTTGACTTTGAATCCCTTAACAAACGCCAGCTCGCTGGCAATATCTACCTAGCAAAAATTACGAGGGTTGAACCCTCCCTTCAGGCCGCATTCGTTGATTACGGTGGAAATCGTCACGGTTTCCTTGCGTTCTCCGAGGTGCATCCGGATTACTACCAAATTCCTGCTGCTGACCGTAAGGCTATTCTTGATGAAGAAGCCGCCGATGTTGCACGCCAACGCGAAGACGAGGAAAAGGCCGAGCAGACCAAATCCCGTTCGCGCCGTCGTCGTCGCAAGCCAACCGAAGCCGCTTCGGATGGTGCGCCAAGTGGTGAAGATGCGGTGATTTCCGAAGATGCGCCTGGTGAAGGCGATCAACCGGATATCGTTGAAGTGCCCGAAGCCCCAAGCGAGACACCTGCGGAAACCCTCGTCGAAGAAGCCACCACGGAAGAGGTCGTGACCGAGGAAGTTGCCGCTGAAGAAGTTGTGACTGAAGAACCCGCCTCGGAAGACTCCAAGGAAGAGCCAGCCGAGGAAGCAGAATCCGAAGCAACGGACGAGCAGCCGGAAGTTGACGCGCCCAGCGAGGACGTCGTCACCGAAAAGGTTAAAGAAACCCCTGCCCCACGTCGCCAACGCGTGCGCCGCTACAAGATTCAAGAAGTTATCAAAGTCCGCCAGATCATGCTGGTTCAGGTCGTTAAAGAAGAGCGTGGCAACAAAGGCGCGGCGCTGACGACATACCTGTCCCTCGCTGGCCGGTACTGCGTTCTTATGCCAAACACCGCACGCGGTGGTGGCATCAGCCGCAAGATCACCAATGTTAGCGACCGCAAGAAACTCAAAGATATTGCCAACGACATCAACGTGCCACAAGGCGCTGGTCTGATTATTCGGACCGCCGGTGCAAACCGCACCAAAAGCGAGATCACACGTGACTACGAATACCTGCTGCGCCAATGGGAACAGATCCGCGATCTAACCCTTAAATCCATGGCGCCCGAACATATCTACGAGGAAGGCAGCCTGATCAAGCGCTCCATCCGCGACCTGTATAACAACGACATCGACGAGATTATTATCGACGGCGAACGTGGTTATAACGAGGCCAAGGAATACATGGGCATGCTCATGCCCTCCCACGCCAAAAACGTGAAGCTTTATAAAGACGCGATGCCACTGTTCTCGCGCTTTCAGGTGGAAACGTATCTTTCGGGCATGTTCAATCCGACCGTTCAGCTGAAATCCGGCGGGTACATCGTTATCGGTATTACCGAGGCGCTGGTCGCGATCGACGTGAACTCCGGTCGGGCGACCAAGGAAAGCTCGATCGAGGAAACCGCGCGCAAGACCAACCTTGAGGCTGCCGAAGAAGTTGCGCGCCAGTTGCGCCTGCGTGACCTTGCGGGCCTTATCGTGATCGATTTTATCGACATGGAAGACCGTCGCAACAATATTGCGGTGGAAAAACGTCTGAAAGACAAGTTGAAAACCGACCGTGCCCGCATTCAGATCGGCCGTATCTCCGGCTTTGGTTTGCTGGAAATGTCGCGTCAACGACTGCGTCCGGGCATGTTGGAAGCCTCGACGCAACCCTGCCCGCATTGTCATGGCACAGGGATCACGCGTTCGGACGATTCCATGTCGCTGGCCATCCTGCGCGAATTGGAAGAAGAAGGTGTTCGCCGTCGTTGCAAAGAGGTGCTCGTTAGTGTGCCAATCAACGTTGCGAACTACATGCTGAACCAGAAGCGCGAACACGTCGCGATGATCGAAAGCCGTTTTGGCCTTTCCGTCCGTATCGAGGCTGACCCACACCTGATCAGCCCTGAATACCGTGTCGAGCGTTTGAAAGTGGCAACACGGATCGTGCCGCAACCGGACATTCTGGAAACCGCAACGATCGAGTATGCGCCCGAGGTTCTTGAAGATACGCCAGAGGCCGAGGTTGTAACGCCTGAAGCAGATGTTGTAACGCCTGAAGTAGATGATGAAGGCGCGCCCAAGAAACGCCGTCGTCGTCGTCGCCGTGGTGGTAAAGGCCGTAGTGGCGACCAGCAAAATAGCGAAAATACTTCGGAAGAAAATTCGGAAGCTGTTACGCCAGCGTCGGACGAACCGACCGAGGAAAAACCTGCTGAAGAAGATAAACCAAAGCGCTCCCGTACACGTCGCCGTCGTAAAACGGACGAGGTAGTCGAGGATAAAGTTGAAGATAAGGTTGAGGCAACAGAGGCCGAAACCCCTACGCTTGTGGAGGTTCCCGAAGATAAAGCCGAGGTTGCTGAAAAACCGAAACGCAAACGTGCGCCGCGTAAGCGCAAGGTTGTTGAGGAAGTGGTAGAGGTGGCGGTAGAAGTGGCCGCGCCAGAACCGGAGCCAACTCCCGAGCCGGAACCGACTCCAGAACCAGAACCAACACCCGAACCGGTTGTAGAGCAAAAACCGGAAGAACCCGCAAAGCCAAGACGGCGCGGCTGGTGGTCCCTGAAATAGTTTACAAAAAGGCCTCGATCACGGGGCCTTTTTGCTATCCATCCATATTTTCAAACGGCGGATACCCTCGACAATATCTTCGGTGGATCGCGCATAGGAAAACCGCAGGGATTTGTGCCCGCGTGCAGGGTCAAAATCGACACCGGGCGTAACCGCCACCCCTGCCTCCTGCAAAATCTGCTTGGCCAAGGCCACACTATCGTCGGTCAAATCCGAAACATCGGCATAAATATAAAACGCCCCGTCCGGCGGTGCGATTTTCGGGAAACCGACTTTGGGTAATTCCTCAAGCAGTAACGCGCGATTGCGTGTATACATCGCCAGATTGTCCTCCAACTCCCCAATAGTATCCAGCGCAGCCAAAGCCGCGATTTGCGAGGCGTGCGGTGCGCAAATAAACAGGTTCTGCATCAGGCGCTCCAACCGCCGTACATGTGCTTGGGGAACAATCATCCAGCCGATCCGCCAACCAGTCATCGAAAAATACTTCGAAAACGAATTGATCACATAAACATCGTCGCTGATTTCCAACGCCGTAACGGCCTTTTTGCCATACTCGATACCGTGATAAATCTCGTCTGAAATGAACGCGATCCCCTCAGCCTCGCAATGTGAAATCAAGGCCTCCAAGTCATCCCGATCCAGCATCGTTCCCGTTGGATTGGCCGGACTGGCCACCAGCAACCCGGCCAGATTATCCTCCGCCTGCAAATCCGCAACAGTTGGCTGAAACCGCGACTCCAGCGTGGTCGGGATACTGGCAACTTCAATATCCAGCGCCTTCAATATATTCCGGTAACTCGGATATCCGGGGTCCCCGATCGCAACCCGGTCACCGGCATCGAACAGGGTGATAAAAGCCAGCTGAAACGCCGCGGACGAGCCCGCCGTCACGACAACCCGCTCTGGCGAAACCCTGACCCCGTACCAATCCATATACAATTGCGCGATCCGCGCCCGCAGTTTTGGCAACCCAAGCGCCACGGTATACCCCAAAGCCCCGTCGTCCATTGCGCTTTTCAACGCCGAAATTGCCTCGGCCGGTGCGCCCGTCGCCGGTTGCCCCACCTCCATATGGATAATGTGTCGGCCCGCGTTTTCCTCAAGGCGCGCCGCCTCCATTACGTCCATAACGATAAACGAATCCACATCACTTCTTTTTGAACGCCGCATGGGAAAGCTCCTGTATTGTCAAGCATTGGACGCTGGGTAGCGCATCCACTATGCGATTCCAATGAGAACTTGGATTCAGCACTGTTTCCATGTATCGCAGTGTGAATATTAATATAAAGGGAAGACTATGAACGTACTAAAAACTATACTGATAGCAGGAATAGCCCTTCTAGGTGCGACCTTCGCCCAAGCCGCCGGCCTTGAAAATATGACCGACGCAGAGCGCGAGATTTTCCGCGCCGAAGTTCGTGCCTACCTTCTGGACGAGCCCGAAGTTATCCTTGACGCCATTCAAGTGCTGGAACAGCGCGAGGCACAGAGCGAAGCTCAAAGCGACCTAAATTTGGTGCTGGCGAATTTTGAAGAGCTTACACGCGACGGATATTCCTGGGTTGGCGGAAACCCTGATGGTGCGATCACAATCGTGGAGTTTTCGGATTATCTTTGTCCATTCTGCAAACGCGCCTATCCAGAAATCAAAATACTTCTTGAAAACAACGATGACGTTCGTTTCATCCTGAAAGAATTCCCGATCCTTGGCCCTGATTCAACCCTCGCATCCGAAGCCGCAATATCTGTGCTTATCAATCAAGGTAGCGAAATGTACGAAGCGTTTCACGATAGTTTGATGACCAATAACGGTCCGATGAATATCAAGGTGCTATCTCGTTTGTTGAAGGGCGTGGGTGGCGACGTTGATCTGATGCTGGAACATATGGATGACGAGATTGTTGCCCAAATGATCGCAAAAAATCAGGCACTGGCATCGCGGATGAATATCTCGGGAACCCCGTCGTTCTTGATAGGCACCGAAATGCTGCGCGGGTTTGCTCCGGCCTCTGCAATGCAAAACTTTGTTGACCGTGCGCGTTCACAGCTTGAACAAAGCCGTTAAAAATTAGTAAAGCTTTTCGGCATCTACACTTTCCAGTGGGTGCCGAAACGCGTATAAGTGCCCGCAGAACCTAATACCGGCTTAACCGGAGAAAACCCCGAGGAAATCATGGGCGACAAAAAACAAAACACCGACGTAGAGTTCATCGCGGCACTGGCCGAATTGTTACGCACCAACGACCTCACCGAAATCGAGGTTATGCGCGAGTTTGGCAAAGATGATGTCCTGAATGTACGTGTGGCTCGCCAAATACCAACCGCCGTCGTTGCAGCCCCTATTGCAGCTCCGGTTGCTGTTGCTGCCGCGCCGATTACCGCGGCTGCTCCTGTTGCTGAGGCGGAGGATCCGACTCAGCATGCGGGTGCTGTGAACTCTCCAATGGTTGGTACGGCGTATCTGTCGGCTGAACCCGGCTCTGATGTGTTCGTAAAAGTTGGGGACACAGTTAAAGAAGGCCAAACGCTTCTGATCATCGAGGCGATGAAAACCATGAACCAGATACCGGCCCCGAAATCGGGCAAGGTCGCACGCATACTGGTCGACGATGGCGCACCCGTTGAATTCGGCGATCCGCTGATCATCCTAGAATAAATCGGGGAACCGGACGCATGTTCAAGAAAATCCTCATCGCAAACCGTGGTGAAATCGCCCTACGCGTTATTCGCGCCTGTAAAGAAATGGGCATCGGCTCCGTCGCGGTGCACTCCACCGCTGACGCTGACGCAATGCACGTTCGCATGGCCGACGAGAGCGTTTGCATCGGCCCCCCATCGAGCACACTCAGCTACCTGTCGATCCCCAATATCATTTCGGCGTGCGAAATCACGGGTGCCGAGGCGATCCACCCCGGATACGGATTCCTGTCTGAAAACGCCAATTTTGTGCAAATCATTCAGGACCACGGACTGACATTCATCGGCCCGACGGCAGATCACATCAAAACGATGGGTGACAAAATCACCGCTAAAATCACCATGAAAAACCTTGGCGTGCCTTGTGTCCCCGGTTCTCCGGGCGGTGTTGCGACGGTCGAAGAAGCCATGAAAATCTCCACGGAACTGGGCTTTCCCGTCATCGTCAAAGCGACTGCCGGTGGTGGTGGCCGTGGCATGAAGGTTGCTAAAACGGCGGATGATCTCGAAGAATCTTTCCGTACAGCGCGCGCTGAAGCCAAATCTGTGTTCGGGAATGATGAAGTCTATATCGAGAAATATCTGACCCTGCCCCGCCACATCGAAATTCAGGTTTTCGGCGACGGTAAAGGCAAGGCCGTGCATTTGGGCGAGCGTGACTGCTCCTTACAACGCCGCCACCAAAAGGTGCTAGAGGAATGCCCGTCGCCCGTTATCGATGCCGCCACGCGCGCTAAAATCGGCAAGGTTTGTGCGGATGCGGTGGCCTCGATCAACTACGCAGGGGCCGGTACGATTGAATTCCTCTATGAAAATGACGAATTCTTCTTCATCGAAATGAACACCCGCCTGCAAGTGGAACACCCAGTGACCGAGGCCGTTTACGGTGTCGATCTGGTTCGCGAACAAATCCTCGTGGCCGCTGGCGAGCCGATGTCCTTCAAGCAAGAAGACCTTGTGCCAAACGGCCATTCGATTGAATGCCGGATTAACGCCGAAAAAGTACCGGAATTCCGTCCATCGCCAGGCAAGATTTCACAATTTCATGCGCCAGGCGGATTGGGCGTTCGGATGGACAGCCACATCTATGACGGCTATTCCATCCCGCCTTACTACGACAGTTTGATTGCAAAACTTATCGTGCATGCACCGGATCGCGACGCAGCCTTCGCTCGGTTGGAACGTGCCTTGGACGAGTTGATCGTCGACGGGGTCGATACCACCACCCCGTTGCATCGGGCGTTGCTGAACGAACCTGACATTCGGTCAGGCAATTATGACATTCACTGGCTGGAGAACTGGCTAGAGACAACAACAAGCTTTGACTGACATCACTGAATTAACACCCGAACTTTTGCTGCGCGCATATTGTTCGGGTGTATTTCCAATGGCTGAAACCGCCGAAGACACCTCCGTATTCTGGGTAGACCCCGAAAGACGCGGCATCATCCCGCTGGATGGTTTCCATGTCTCGAAAAGCCTACGTAAACGTTTGTTATCAGGCAAATATGAATTCACTGTTAACACCTGTTTTGAATGCGTACTCGATGCCTGCGCGAACCGCGATGAGACGTGGATCAACCCAACAATCCGCGCACAGTATAACGAATTACACCGCCTCGGTTTTGCCCATTCCGTTGAAGTCTGGAAAGACGGAGAGTTGTCCGGTGGTCTTTACGGCGTAAGCATTGGCAGTGTGTTTTTCGGGGAAAGCATGTTCTCCACCATGACCGACGGCTCCAAACTTGCATTGGTGGCACTGGTTGCACGACTGAAAGTTGGCGGATTTACGTTGCTGGATACACAATTTTCAACCGCCCACCTCGCCACGATGGGCGGTGTCGAGATTGCGCGGGAAGATTTCAGGAACAGGCTAGTAAAAGCCTTGGAAATCAAAGCAGACCTATGGAAATTATCCGCTGAAACAAGTCCTTACGAGATTTGGCAACTAAGCACCCAGACATCGTAACGCGGGTGATCCAGCGCAGATAACGCGGGGCTAGATGCAAACATCCAGCCGATAAAACGCGGCTCATCCTCGCGAATGTCCTTGATTATCAACTGCGCGAAGGCGTCGGAATTAATGTCGCCCTGCGGATATCGGCAAGCCAGCAACGTGACCTCCAAGCGTTCGTAAATAACCGTCTCTCCGACAGTAATCACGATATCCCGCGCCGTACCGTTGATGCGATCCAAACCGCGCAGCAAGGCAGTTTGTGCAACGTCTGACATAACCGGCTGTAGCGCGATTTCTTGATAGGGCGCCGGAATACTGTATTCGGTGTCCGAAAGTGTTTCGACTAGGATTTCTGAATCTATCACGTCCAGTAGCGATTGCGCAGGTGCGACGGGGGCGTAGATCAACGCGAGCAGTAAAACCGATATTTTAGTCGTCATTATCGCCACCAAACTTTAACAACAGGTTAAGCAGGCTGACAGACCCTTGTGTGAAGACAAACTCGCCACCTGGCTCCAACATAAACGGCGACCCTCCGGCGGTGACCTCAAGATATGCTCCGCCGAGCAAACCATCGGTAGAAACCTTAATTTCCGCGTCGTCAGGAATTAACACATCGTTATTAATCGAGACCGTGGTGACCGCTTCATAGGTATCCGGATCCAGCGAAATTGACGTCAGAGTGCCCACTTTCACCCCAGACAATTTCACATCACTGCCGATATTCAGGCCGGCAACGCTGCGAAAACTTGCGGTAAGGGAGTACTGATTAGTGTCCGATGAATACCCGCTAATTTGCGTGGCGTAGTACAGAAAACTACCGGCCACAGCCAAAACCACTGCTCCGATTAGTGTTTCTGATACGTTGTTTGCCATACCCTAAAAGCCCCTTTTATTCAGGTTGCCATGCCTCGTAATCAGTGGCGGCGGACTTGGGCGACAAAATGCTGCCCGGCGGGTGATAGGCGGCACCTGTCCCGCTCATATTTGGAATATGCGGTTTTTCCCACGACTTGTGTTTTAGCGGCGTGGTGCCCGGACATTCATCAAACGTGTGGTGAAGCCATCCATGCCAGTCAGGGGAAACGCGCGAACCCTCAATCGGGCCATCATAAATCACCCAACGCTTCGTGTTGTCTTTGTTGGTGTAATACTTGTTGCCAAGCTCGTCTTCCCCAACCAGAACCCCGTTGCGCCACGTGAAAATCTGTGTGCCGAACGACTGCCCATTCCACCATGTAAGTAACCGTAAGATAAATTTCATAATGGCTCCAGCAGCAATGTTTATCCAGCTTATGCCCTAATTTCTTGGGGCAGGTCTAGCCCCGTCAGGAGGCCGACGCGGTTTCGTCTTCTTTTTCCGAGTAAATCAGCAACGGTTCGCCGTCGCGCCGCACGGCTTCGGCATTCACCACAATCTCGTCAACGGTGCCCATGCCAGGAAGTTCAAACATTGAATCCAGCAGAATTTCCTCAAGAATGGAGCGCAATCCGCGTGCCCCTGTTTTCCGGTCAATAGCCCGCGCAGCAATCGCCACCAGCGAATCATCCGTGAAGGTCAGTTGCACATCTTCCATCTCGAACAGGCGTTGGTACTGTTTCACCAGCGCATTTTTAGGTTGGGTCAGAATGGTAACAAGCGCATCTTCATCCAGATCGGTCAGCGCCGCAATCACCGGTAGGCGGCCGACAAATTCCGGGATCAAGCCGAATTTCAACAAGTCCTCGGGTTCCAACTGCTGCAAAACCTCGCCGACAGATTTATCATCGTCGCTTTTCACATCAGCCCCGAAGCCCATCGCCGTGCCCTTGAAGCGCTGCGAAATGATCTTGTCGAGGCCCGAGAATGCGCCACCGCAGATGAAAAGAATGTTAGAGGTATCCACTTGCAAGAATTCTTGCTGCGGATGCTTGCGCCCGCCTTGCGGAGGAACGGAGGCAATCGTGCCCTCCATAATCTTCAACAAGGCTTGCTGCACGCCCTCGCCCGACACATCGCGGGTGATCGAGGGGTTGTCGGACTTACGGCTGATCTTGTCGACCTCGTCGATGTAGACGATGCCGCGCTGCGCCCGCTCGACATTGTAGTCGGCCGACTGGAGCAGCTTGAGGATGATGTTCTCGACGTCTTCGCCGACGTAACCCGCCTCGGTCAGGGTGGTGGCGTCAGCCATGGTGAAGGGCACGTCGAGAATGCGCGCCAGGGTCTGCGCCAGCAGGGTCTTGCCGCAGCCGGTGGGGCCGATCAGCAGGATGTTCGACTTGGCCAGTTCCACATCGCTCGACTTCGAGGCGTGGCTGAGCCGCTTGTAGTGGTTGTGGACCGCGACTGAGAGCACCCGCTTGGCGACATCCTGGCCGATCACGTAGTCGTCCAGCACATCGCAGATATCGCGCGGAAGAGGTACGCCGTCGGCCGATTTGATCAGGTTGTTCTTGGTTTCCTCGCGGATGATGTCCATGCACAGCTCGACGCATTCATCGCAGATGAAGACGGTCGGCCCGGCAATCAGCTTGCGGACCTCGTGCTGACTTTTGCCGCAGAACGAGCAATAGAGGGTATTCTTGCTGTCCGAACCACTGCTCTTTGTCATCGCTATCTCCAGGCGCGCCTCAGCGCCGAATCATTATGGCTGGCCGTGAAGAACACGGTAACAACCGAATCTGGCCAAATTGTATTTTACCGTCGTTG